>NZ_JBHTYI010000013.1:0-109861 GCF_043656335.1 Peribacillus sp. NPDC056705
TTTTTATATTAATATTATTAATTCCACAAGGGGGCTGTCCGATAAGTCCATAAAATAAAGCAAGTGGAGAAAAATAGGTTGTTTTTCTCCACTTGCTTTGGAATTTTTATAATCTTTTTCTGAAAGTAGTTGGCGCTTGTCATATGGTTTGAAAGTAGGGGATAGTTGTCTTTTGAAGTCTTTTTTTCCTTATATTAATTTACTACTTCACCACGGCCACAAATTACAACATTGGTTGGTGCCTTCCTTGGCAAACGCGACAGCAATTGCTTTTCCAATACCTTTACTGCCGCCTGTCACGAGTGCTTTTTTATCTTTTAATCCCAGGTTCACTTTAGAGATACAATCCTTTCTATGGGCGTCTATTGTTGATTATATATTAACAATAATTTCTAGTCATAAACAAATGAACTATGGCTGATTTTCTGCTCTAATACTCAATAAAGGAGGGAAACCACTAAGATGGTTTCCCTTTAAAATATTCCGTCTTGTTTAGTATAAGGTATATTCTTATACTTGCTGAGCAAGGACAATTATCATCATGATTTCCATTTTTTGTTGAACAATTCAAGGAAGCAGAGATGAAATGAGATAAGTGAACTCCTTATACAATAGGAAGCCAGGGATGCCAGTATAGTGCTCCCACATTTCATCAGAAATAGCCAGTTCTTTTTGATCTTTTTTAGATAATGTTGTAAGGATTTCGTCTTCTTCACTGGCTTGTACTTTTGTACCCACTGAGGTCCCATTATCAATTCCCTCCCTAAAGCGATTAAAGGTACACCTATTGCAAATGCTTTCATCACTTCATCGGGTGTCCGCAGCATCCCAACACCCATCACAGGAACACGATCGCCGACATGCTCATGGATCATAACAACTAGGGATGTCTGATTGTTATCATCACAGATTGATCCGTTCCAAAAGCCGCCGACAGAAATATGGAGATAATCCAGGTCCTGGTCCGCTAACTTGTCCACTAATTGCAACGTTTCTTCCATGGTGATGCCAGTTTTGACCTATTTTAGCTGAGTAATTTCTGCCAATATTTCATAGGAATGGAGGCGGGCCTTATGATCGTAAACCTGGGCGATTGCCATAATTTCATCGGCTTGACTTTCATCCAGAACCTTTTCCAGCTTTTCTTTTACGATTTGAGGACTGCCGACAATCGAAGTTCCTAATTGATTCTCAAGGGCAGCTATTTCATAGTCGCTCGCTATATCATTAATATTATCCACTGGCGGCTGCAATGGGACTTCCTTCCCGCGCATCAAATTCAAGAACTGCTGCTGCAATGTTGTAGCGAGCCGCTCAGCTTCTTGATCTGTATCGGCCGCAATGATGTTTAGCCCTACCATTGCATGCGGCTTGTCCAGTACTTTAGAAGGCTTAAACGAACGGCGGTACAGCTGGATAGCCGGCAGTGTGTTATGCGGCGAGAAATGGCTCGCAAATGCAAACGGCAGTCCAAGCTCTCCTGCCAGTTGGGCACTGTATCCGCTCGAACCTAACAGCCAAATAGGTATGTTTAATCCCTCACCCGGAATTGCTCTAACATGACTATATCCTTGTGCCAGGGAAGGGTCAAAGTAATTCCGGAGCTCAGCCAGCTGCTCAGGGAAATCTTCCCCTGAACTTCTCAAGTCACGTCTTAATGCACGTGCGGTAAGCTGATCAGTGCCTGGTGCACGGCCCAAGCCAAGATCAATACGTCCTGGATATAATGATTCCAGAGTACCAAATTGCTCAGCAATAACAAGAGGTGCATGATTCGGCAGCATAATGCCGCCTGAACCTACCCGGATTTTTGATGTACCTGCTGCAACATGGGAAATGACTACCGATGTTGCAGAACTGGCGATAAATGGCATATTATGATGCTCAGCGAGCCAATATCGGTTATACCCCAGCTTTTCAGCGAGCCGGGCCAGCTCCAAAGTATTGCGAAAAGAATCAGCCGGCGTCCTTCCATCTGCAATTGGAGAGAGATCCAGGACCGAGAATGGAATATCCGTAATTTGTTTTGTATGATTTTCAGGCATATGCTCATCTTCTTTCTTTAAAAATTTCGTTTCAAACCTATAAAAGAATTTACAGGTTGTATTCTTTGTCTTCTTTTACTGCTTCAATCTAAATCACATTAATTTAACTGATTTAATATCTGCAGAAAATACATCCTTTAATCCTTTATTAGACTAGACACTGTTTAAGTTACTGCAGCCTGAGCCAAAATTTCATAAGAGCGCAGCCGTGCCTCTCTTTGTCATAATTCTTCCTGCTTTTATACAATTCAATTTTTTAAAGCTGGCCTGTACCTTTATGGGTTGGAAAGTAGGGTAAAACAAATTCTCCAAGTTCCTGGATTACTTCCTCTGGAGGGCGCTTGGAAAAATACAGAACAAACGCCAAATGGTTGACACCAATCGCTTGAAATTGATGAAGTAGATCAACTAAACGGTTTCTTCCCACGGAATAGCCTAAGGGTATGGGTACAGGCATTTCATCGGGATTTTCCAATAAATTGATGAACAAGCTTTGAGAGAAGGGTTTAAAATCTCCTGGAGCATGAACTTCAGTTAAAGCACGATAATCCTGGATAAGCTGCGCCTGTTGAATAATGCTTCTTGGGTATTGAAGCCACCCATCCCCATTCCTGGCTATCCAATTGATAGACTGATTGCTAAATCCAGTCACCATGGTCGGAATCGAAGATACAGGCTTTGGGATTAACCTCATATCTGTACCATCGATAAGCCCGGCGTGGCTGTGGATTGTCGGCTGGTCCTCTTTTAACAGCCGGTCGAGAACTTCGAAATTTTCTTTAAATAACGGACCGCTTTCTTGCTTAGATATCCCTAAAGCTGTAAAGTCTTTTTCCCTGTCCCCTGATGCCACTCCCATAATCAATCGACCTGGAAACAATTGATCGATTGATGCAGCTTCCTTGGCTACCCTGACGGGGTGGCGCAAAGGGAGAACTACACTTCCTGTCACTAACGCAATGTGCTTCGTATAGGCAGCAAGATACGTCAAATAAATCCATAAATCGAACTTTTGGCCGTTATCATCAATATTCAAATTCTGCATCGTAATATCACGGAGCCATAATGAAGCAAAGCCATATTCCTCAATTTTACGGGCAAGCTCCAGCTGATTCTCCATAATCGGATTTTTAGACATCCTGGCAGTCGGGAGGATAAATCCGAGTGTCATTTTGTCTTTCTGGTACATGCTGTTATAGGCACGATGATTTTGAAAACTCACTCTTGCTCCTCCTTAAAAGGTTATATTTTTAAGCCTATATACTTTTCAAACTGTTTAATGGTTTCCTCATTGCGTCGATAATAAGTCCATTGTCCGATTCGTTTCATTTCCACCAGACCGCTTTGTAATAGGATAGATAAATACTGGGAGGTAGTGGACTGTGATAGTCCTACTTTGCTGCGAATATCACTAACACAAACCCCGCCATCAAAGCCCTTTTCTTTGATGACATGGGCCTGCGGGGAAAAGTTATTATCAGGTTCTTTCAACATTTGCAGAATATTTACTCTGATTTGATTTGACAGAGCCTTGAAAATTTCAACTGCCTGTTCGTCATTTATCATATTTGATTCCCGATTCAACGGTGCCCGCCCCTTTCTGTCTTATTAAAATCTATTTTGCTTGGAATGCGTATAAACTAATCGAACAAAAGGAAATCGATAATTTGCGATATCTCTATATTATTTTCCTTTATACCCAAAATCAAATTTTATGCTTTAGACAGGGCTAGGAAAAGGCTTTAAAGGAACTACACAAATTAGCTTAGAGAACAGGTGGTAAAGAGATGAGGATTATTTTGCCCATCTTTTTAATGGTTTGAGTTGGTATATAGCTTTGAAAATCAAGGCTTTAAAAGCATAGGTGAAGAACCTTCTGATGAAGATAATGTTATAGATGACGATACAATGTCTATGGATTTTGTTGCTTCGTTTGGAATCCTTGTAAACAACGTTTTCGAATAAGGGTTATTTAACAGGTTTACACCTAATTGTTGAATGGAAAGATTCCCATTTTTTAAAGTTACTAGAATAAATCGAAAAATTTGGAGTTAAATTTATCCAGTAGAAAATCATACTATAGAAAAAGGGAAACATCCTAATCGAATTATTTTAGGGTTTGGGCATCAAAAAATGAAGAAATAAAAGAAGGCGTAATCAGATTTATATCAAGCAATATATAACGGTAAATCCAAAAGTAACAGCCGAACTTCCTTAGAGTAGGAAATCGGCTTTTTTGATGTCGAATTTTGCTTAGCGTATGTTTTCCGCGTTTTGCTACCGGAACTCCTATATGCATTAAGATCAAAATTCTACACAGTTTTTTTGAAATTTCTATTAGATGGTCAGCAACTCCAACAATATTCCCTCTTTAAAGTGTATTTTCAAATAATATCCAATGGCATTTTCCTAGTAGGTTTAGGAAATACTTGATCAATTCTACTGAGATCTTCTTCAGTAAACTCAATTGTTGCTGCTTCAGCATTTGCTAAAACATGTTCATCTTGAACTGCTTTTGGAATAGAGATGACGTTTTTCGAACGGATGGTCCAAGCAAGAGCGATTTGTAATGGTTGGACATTGTATCTGTCAGCAATATCATGAATAGTTGGATCGTTTAAAAGCTGTCTTATTAAAGAGCCTCCTTGAGCAAGGGGACTGTAGGCCATGATTGGCATGTTTTGTTCACGCTGCCATGGTAAGAGATCGAAGTCGATTCCTCTCGAACCTAAATGGTATAGCACTTGGTTAGTTACACAATTTTTTCCATTTTTAGTATTCCATAGCTCTTCCATATTAACCGTGTCAAAATTAGAGACGCCCCATCTTAAAATTTTCCCTTCTTCACGTAGTTTTTCCATTCCTTCAATTGTTTCCTCTAAAGGAACACGTCCTCTCCAGTGGAGAAGATATAAGTCCAAGTGGTCTGTTCCGAGTCGTTTTAAGCTGTTTTCACATGCTTTTGAAATCATATTTAAACCTGCATGATGGGGATACACTTTTGAGACTAAAAAGACTTCATTTCTGCGTCCTTTAATGGCTTCGCCAACTAAGCGTTCAGAATCGCCATTTCCGTACATTTCAGCAGTGTCAATAAGTGTCATGCCTAATTCTACGCCGAGCTGCAAGGCTTTTATTTCTTTGTCTCTCACTTGGGGATTTTCCCCCATGTACCATGTTCCTTGTCCTAAACAAGGTAAAGAAGTGCCGTCAGATAGGGATACCACGTGTTTGGCTAATGCATTTTTAATTTCCGCTCTTCTCTTTTCATCCATTAGGCTCGACCCTTTCTTTTATGTATTTGGGTATCATAGAAGTAGAATGTTAACGTCTCTTCGTATACTGCGCATATATTTAGAATTTCCGTAACCAACAAAGCCATTCTTTATTGCATGATATGGCCATTTCTGCTTCCGTCTGTGCAAAAAAAACAAAGAAAGTGAGGATGGTCTGTAAGTGACTGACACTTTGAGTCAACCTCACCACTTCTATTCTAAATCAATTTATCAATCGACTTTGATATCAATGGATTAGATCAGATGAGCTCCTCCATCGATAAGAACCGATGTGCCAGTTGTAAATCCATTTTTCGCTAGGTAAACATAGGTTTCAGCTATATCTTTAGGTTGAGCAACACGTCCAACTGGTAATTGCTTAGCGATCCCATGGTACATAATTTGTCTTTCATCTTCTGGCATTCCGCCGTAAAGAGGAGTGTCAACGATACCAGGTGATACCACGTTTACTCTGATAGGTGCCAGGTCTACTGAAAGTCCTCGTACTAATCCATCGATTGCTGAATTAATGGAAGCTAGAGTCGTTGCACCTTGAGGAGGACGCACACCATATACACCAGAAGTTAATGTAATAGAACTTTCATTATTCAAGTATGGAAGAGCAGCACGAACCGAAATATACTGCCCCCAGAACTTACTATCAAAAGCCTCTCTTACTGTTGCAACAGGCAGTTCGCTAAAGTGACCCATTGCTCCTTCACCTGCAGTAACCACTAGGTGATCAAATTTTCCAACCTTCTTGAAAAAGCTAGCAACCTTTTCCTCGCTGCGAAAGTCGATTTCATAGCCCTCTACGTTACCACTAAGCTTCACTTTTGCGTCAGATAATTTTGAAGCAGAACGGCTAGCAATAATGACTTGAGCGGATTCATCGATAAACGCCTTAGCAGCGGCTAAACCAATACCAGATGTACCTCCTAAAACAACCACTCTTTTTCCTTTTAATGACAACGCAATTCCTCCTTTATTCATACGTTTGTTTAACCAACTTGCGGATTCTGATTAAAGAATCCGCAAGTTAGATATATTTTAGTTTATACATCACCATTGTTATTTAGCTAAAAGTTTCAGTGATTCACAATTGAATGCTGGAATATCTTTTGGTTCTCGACTTGTTACAATATTTTTGCTGATGACAACTTCTTCGTCTTTATAATTTGCACCAGCATTTTTCAAATCGTTGCGAATGGATGTATAACCAGTGATGTCGACACCTTTTAAAAGGTCTGTATCGATTAACACTTGTGGTCCATGACAAATGGTAAAAACGGGTTTTTCGTCTTGGATAAATGCTTTTGCGAATTCCCCAAAACGAATGTCTTTACGCAATAAATCGGGGGAGAAACCACCAGGGATAAGCAACACATCAATTGATTTATCAATTTTTACGGTTGTGCCTTTTTTACCAGTTACTTCGTTACCTGATTGTTTGTCAATCGTGATAACTTCATGACCAGCTTCTTTAAAGGCTTGTACTGGTTCAGTGTACTCCACATCTTCAAATAGGTTTGTTATAAGCGTAGCGATTTTTTTGCTCATGCTCATTAACCTCCTTAAAATCATAGAACAGAACTAAAAATATTCATTTTCGTACCATGTTCTGATTATCTTCATTAGAAGTTGATTTTATCTCCGTTGTAAGCCGCAATATAGATTTTTTTCATATCCTCCACCGATACTTCTCGTGGATTGGACGGAGTACAAGGATCCTCAAAAGCTCCTGCTGCCATCTGGTTCAGGTGTTTTTCAAATTCTGCTTCTCCCACACCAAATTTACTGTACTGTTAATGGCATTTTTTCATCATCTCACCTGAAAATATGTATTATTCTTGATTCCTTACTATAAAACAGTTCAGCTAAAATCCTTTACAACACAGGAATATTATTTACCTTTTTCCAGAATGTACTCCTTAATTTCCTTTATGAACTGGATCATTGCAAATAAAAAGACCACAAGTCTTGACTTATTAAAAGTCTACTTGTGGTTTTTAATCCCCTCTTTTTAGAACGATTGCTATTTAATAGGTGCACTTTTATTGGCAGGAGTATCCATCACATTCTCCATATAGTTTTTACCCCATTCATACATGGAATCGAGTATTGGCATTAAGCTTTTTCCTTGTTCGGTCAATGAATATTCCACTTTTGGCGGAACAACAGGATAGACTTTTCGTTCAACAATGAGGTCTTCTTCTAGCTCGCGTAATTGGTTAACAAGCATTCGTTGGGTAATGCCCGGCATAAGGGCCTTCAGCTCACCAAATCGCTTCGTTCCCTCTTTTCCTAAATGCCACAAAATCAGCATTTTCCATTTACCGCCAATAACATAAAGCGTTAATTCTTTTTCACAGTTAAACATTTTTTCCTGGATACGTGACATTTGTTTCACCTCCACTTCTATATAGAATAACACATAGTATACTTTTTAACACTATGTAACAATAAAGTGCGTACTTTCACACTTTTAACATACACATTATACTAACACTGTACCATTGTTAACAAGAGCATTGGTTACAGTTGCCAGGAGAAACGAAAGTGAGCAATGAGCATAATTACTACTGTGCAACAAACTTAAAAAATTCTGAGGAGTGAAACATAGATGGAATTACAATTAGCATTAGATTTAGTCAACATTCCAGAAGCAATCGAATTGGTAAAAGAAGTAGAGGAGCATATTGATATCGTAGAAATCGGAACACCGGTTGTAATCAACGAAGGTCTCCATGCTGTAAAGGCAGTAAAAGAAGCATTCCCTAACTTAAAAGTATTAGCTGACCTGAAAATTATGGATGCTGCTGGATATGAAGTGATGAAAGCTTCCGAAGCAGGTGCTGATATCATCACTATTCTTGGAACGGCTGAAGATATGTCGATTAAAGGTGCTGTAGAAGAAGCGAAAAAACAAGGTAAAAAAGTCCTTGTCGATATGATTGCGGTAAAAGACCTGGCTGGACGTGCTAAAGAAGTGGATACTATGGGCGTGGATTATATTTGTGTTCACACGGGCTACGACCTTCAAGCAGTCGGAAAAAATTCTTTTGAAGATCTTCAAACCATCAAAAGTGTGGTTAAAAATGCTAAAACGGCCATCGCAGGCGGCATTAAATTAGAAACACTTCCAGAAGTCATTAAAGTAAATCCAGACCTTGTCATTGTAGGCGGCGGGATTACTGGACAAGCTGATAAAAAAGCTGCTGCTGCCAAAATGCAACAAATGATCAAAGAACAAACGGTTACAGCAGGTTAATCCTAAGATGCAGACGACTCAATATGTAGCAGAAATCTTAAAAGAGCTTAATCATTCAGCTGACTTAATCGCAGATGAAGAAGCTGAAAAACTCGTCAACGGGATACTTGAATCGAAAAAGGTTTTTGTTGCCGGTGCAGGCAGATCCGGATTCATGGCCAAATCCTTCGCCATGCGGATGATGCATATGGGAATTGATTCTTATGTAATCGGTGAAACTGTAGCTCCCAACTTTGAAAATGAGGATATCTTAATCATCGGATCCGGATCCGGGGAAACAAAAAGCTTAGTCTCCATGGCTGAAAAAGCAAAAAGCATTGGTGGTAAAATTGCAACTGTCACGATATTTCCTGAATCCACTATTGGACAGTTAGCCGATATCACCATTAAATTGCCTGGATCCCCGAAAGACCAATCAGAGGGCGATTATAAAACCATCCAACCAATGGGCTCACTATTTGAGCAGACCCTTTTACTTTTTTATGATGCCGTCATCTTGAGATTCATGGAGAAAAAGGGTTTAGATACCAATAAGATGTATGGCAGACATGCCAACCTTGAATAAAACATAGTTCTAAGAATGTAATAACCAAAAGACCGCAGACAAACTAAAGAAACTTTGCGGTCTTTTGGTTAGTCTTTAAAACATTATTTTGTTATTATTAACAATTGTTCTAAAATTTTTTAAAAAGGAATGATAGCATGATTTCATTAAAAGGAAAAACTGCTTTAATTACTGGGGCAGGCAGAGGAATCGGGCGTGCTACTGCGATTGCTTTAGCAAAAGAAGGAGTTCATTTAGGATTGATTGGATTAACGATGTCAAATCTTGAAAAGGTAACCGCGGAACTAGAGCAATATGATGTGAACGTTTCAGCAGCAACAGCAGATGTAGCCGATCTTGAAGCAGTTCATCATGCTGTCGAACACATCAAATCAGACCTAGGTTCTATTGATATTTTAATCAACAATGCAGGTATAGCTAAATTTGGCGGTTTTCTTGATTTAACTCCTGAAGAATGGGAAAACATCATCCGAGTAAACTTGATGGGTGTATATAATGTAACAAGAGCCGTTTTACCTGATATGATTGAAAGAAAATCAGGAGATATTGTGAATATCTCCTCAACTGCGGGCCAAAAAGGAGCACCTGTTACAAGTGCTTACAGTGCTTCTAAATTTGCTGTTTTAGGACTAACGGAATCACTCATGCTAGAGGTAAGAAAGCATAATATCCGTGTAACGGCTTTAACACCAAGTACAGTTGCAACTGATTTGGCCATTGAAACCAATCTTATTAGTGGAAATCCTGAAAATGTTATGCAATCAGAGGATTTAGCAGAGCTGCTCGTAGCCGGGTTAAAGCTTCATCCAAGAGTCCTAGTAAAGACTTCAGGATTATGGTCAACTAATCCTTAATTTGAGAAGCGATCGACTCTTCTTGTCTATATTGGTTAAGAAGTTGGAACCTAGTTGTAAAGTGTACCCTTTGTAAAGGACATTTTAAAAAAAGTGATTAGGCAGCCTAAGAAGATGATCTCTGTATTGTGGAGTGACCCCAATCAAATAGACAGAAATAAAAAAGACCAATTAAGCAACCTGAGTTCTATATTGATATGGACTCAGGTTGTTTAATTTTTTCTGGAAGCTATGATGGTTATAGAATCGAATATACATACTTACAGCACCTCGAACCTCTTCAGAGGTACCGAAAGAGTAAACGGTCTTCTGATACGCCATACTCGCCGTATAATTCTTTGACCGAATCACCCGAGTGATAAAGATCTACAATAGTCTTCTTGAATTCATTATTATATTTTTTACCTGTATTCTTACGTTCCAAGACGGACACATCCTCTCAAAAATCATTGTAAGGACTTAACTAAAATGTGTCCATGAAACTACTAGATCCAACTATTAACTTAATCTGTTATTTTTGATCACAAAAAAACTTGCAAATTCAGACCCTAAAATGGCCCAATTTCTACAAGCTGAACATCCCCCATTATCCTACCAATTATTTAGTATAAAATGGTATAGCCAATATTATCTTATGAGCACGTTTGATCATGTTACCCTAGGGTGCATCAGCTCCCAAGCTACTGTTTGACAATTTTTGTGTTTTTGATTTGCATCAAATTTATATAGAAGGTGCTTAGGATTTTACCTATTAACAGAGAAACTAAACAATAATAAAAACAAGGGAAAAGCATACCGCTAGTATATTATGTTTATGCTTTTTATTTAGAGCTCATATTCTTCTTGCCTTTTCTGCAAAATATAGTCCATTTACTTGAACTAAATTGAAAGGGTGGAAAAAAGAGGAGCGCCTCAAGGGGACGATTTTAGATCCTTTTGGGTCGCTCCCTTTTTTGACGTCACTTTTTATTCGGTGATGCCGGTGTTCACAATACGAACCTTCATATCAAATTCAACAGGAACGGTTGGGTAGCGTTCTTTCCATGCTTCATTATCAAAGTTCCGAAAATGGCTCCGGACTTTTTCGCCGATTCCGAGCGGATCAACCTTTAGCTCCTGAAATTTTCTCATCATTTTTTCCGCTCTTTTCGTCGTCTCTTTGCTCCATTCCTGCTCCACTTCTTTCATGGTGTTCCCTTTTTTTAACACGCTGGAAGCATCTTTAACCTCTCCTATCACCGAGACATGAACCGACACCCGTGGATTGTCTTGGCTGCCGGACACTTTATATTTCACTTTGGATCGAATATTTTCAGTAGCAATGTACTTTTTATTTTTGAAGCTTATTTCATATGTGCCTGTTTTAGTCTTTTCGTAAAAGAGTTTAAATGCATAACTGTCCTTATTGGAAAGCTCTCCTACGTAGAGATTATCCTTAAAAAGAGCGAGACCCTTATATTGAATATGATCGTCTTTTTTCCCGATAATAGGTAGAAAAGGATCTTGTTCGAACCCGTCATATTGATTCAGGAAAGCATGAACAGTTGGCTGAGGAACAATATCTTTCAGATTTCTCTCCATGAAATCGGAAAGATATTCAGCAGATGTTGGCGCATTAGGATAATCAAAAGTTAACAGCTCCTCTACGCTGCCGTCCACGACCGCCATGTAAACATCTCTGCCAATATCGGTAGAGCGTCCAAGCGGATCAGTAAGCTCGGCGATTCCGTGTTTTGCCAGCTCTTTACTAATCAAAAAATTTTGCAAACGTCCCGTGGCGAGCTTTCTTTGGGCCTCCATCTGCTGCTGTTGTAAGATGTCTAGAATGGTATGTCCGACCCCCGTAAAGAAGGCATTGAGCGGCTTAACATCTATCCCCGCAGGATAAAAAGGAGCGGCGGCTGTTCCCTTCATCCGTTCCCCGTCCACATAGTCATAACCAATGGCGGAAACGTGCTGGATATCTTCAAGTATCTTTGTTTCAATGGAATAATTAAACAGCAAGATGAGCGTAAAGATGATCCAAAAGAGGTACTTTTTCATGTCGTTCGCCTCATTTTACTTTTAATCATTTGGAAAAAGAAGAGAAATGGAATGTAGGCATAAATGACGTAAAGACTCACGAAGCCAATTATTGTATTTAGCTGCTCGATCTGCTCGCGGGTTTTCAAGAGAACAGCCGCCACAGCTGTCATGATGAGTACTACAATAAGGCTATGTTTTTGCTTCACGCTAAACAGCTGCTTCAGTCCTCTCGTGCCGGCCCAAATAAGCAAACAAACACTATTAAGTACGTTAAACAGCCAAAGGGAAAGCCCCATAAACTCAAACCTTTCAAGAAAAGGAAAATCAGCAATTTTCCAAAAAGTTAATGTCGGCCAAATCGACTCAAGTAATTGAGCCTTAGTAAAGTACATAAGGGAAACGATCATTATTACTAAATAACTAAAAGTACTGAACGCCGCTCCATAATGTACCCACTTTTGCGAGCGTGGAGCATCTTTTATAAAAGGATAAAAGAAAAAAAGTGTTTCAAATCCCGTTAAACTATACGTCATCTTTTTAGAGGCGGATAAGAACTCAACTGCGGTATGATCCAAAATAGGCAAAAGATGAGAAAAATGCACGTGCCGTAAAGGGAACTCTAACATTATAAAAAATATAGGAGTCGTTAAGATGAAACTTAGGAAGCAAATCCCAACAACGACTCGAAAGCCTCCGATTACATACACATAAACGAGCGAAGAGACAATCAGGGCCATATACCATGTTTCCAATTGAGGAAAGATCCAGACTTGAATCAATTCGATATAATTACGGAACACAGAGACAGCCAAAGTCAGCAAATAAACAATCAAAGCCAAACTGAAGAGCCCTCCAAGCCCTTTTCCAAACAGTTCCTTGTGGATAACAGTAATATCATTCGTTCCTTTATTTAATATTTGATAAATCATCCACAAGACAATATGGATCGAGAGACCGGCGATAATAACAGCAATCCAGGCATCATTGCCCACGACTTTAACAATATACCGTTGAAAGCTGAAAACGCTCAAGCCAAATTGCCCCGCGACAATAAGATAAAAAACAAAGAAAGGAGAGACTTTCCGGCTCTCCGGCGGTAAGGGCAGCATACAGCACCTCCATATGCAAATTAGTCGTCAATATCCCATTCTTTTTTTTGCGAAGCCTCCTGCTGAAATCTCTCACGGTCTTTTGCTCTTATTT
Source organism: Peribacillus sp. NPDC056705 (assembly GCF_043656335.1). Lineage (NCBI taxonomy): Bacteria > Bacillati > Bacillota > Bacilli > Caryophanales > Bacillaceae > Peribacillus > Peribacillus sp. NPDC056705. The sequence goes on from NZ_JBHTYI010000013.1 coordinate 13,239, forward strand.
GGAGGGGACGTAGTGCTTGCTTGCTGAACGGCAGTCGAATAATAGAGTCTTTGAAATCCTCCACGCGCAAAGGATAGAGCGGCTCAAGAAAAGGACGACCAAGAGAGGTCAACTTTAATAAATGAGACATAAGAAAAGCAAAGCAAACGGCGACACCGACAAGGCCTAGCAGCTGGGCAAGCAGGATAAAAGGAAATCGAATCAAGCGGATCGCGTTGCTGAGCTGGTAGATAGGAGTAGTGAAAGAAGCAAGCGCGCCTGTGGCCACGACAATAAGAAGTACATTACTTGTCAAACCTGCTTGTACAGCCGCTGTTCCGAGCACAATCCCGCCTACAATCCCAATCGTTTGGCCAATCTTTGTCGGCAGCCGAGCGCCTGCCTCCCGCAAAAGCTCAATCGCCAATTCAAGGAGAATAGCTTCCAAAAAGGGTGGAAATGGAATACTGCCCCTTGATGTAATCAGCAAGCTCAGGACATCCCGGGGGATCATTTCATAATGATAAGTTAAAACGGCTACATAAGTAGATGAGGCTAAAACAGAGAAAATAACCGCAAAGAGCCGGAGAAGCCGGAAAGCGGATGCGACATTCCAAATGGAAAGATAGTCCTCAAATGCCGCGAAATATGTAACTAATGATACGGGACCTGATATTGCAGTGGGCGATCCGTCCGAAAAGATGGCGACTTTCCCTTCAGCTAGGACTGCGGCAAGCCGATCAGGCCTCTCTGTGTCGAGTAACTGTGGGAATGGCGAGTTTTTATTATCGGTGATCATTTGGCTGAGAAACGAACTGTCGGCAACTTCATCGTATTCAATCCCTTGAATCCGCTGAATGACCATATTCACGTTTTCCGGGTCAGCGATTCCATTCACGTAGACGACCGCGACCCGGGTTTTTGATAACTTTCCGACCATCAGTTCTTTTACCTGCAGCTCGAGAATCGGCAGGCGTTTACGCACGAGATTTAAATTTGTATCGAGTGATTCAACAAAAGCTTCCTTCGGCCCAACCACTGAGTATTCCGTTTCCGGAGTGGCTACTTGCCGCTTTTCGACGGCTAGTGCCGGAACAGGCAGGCAGACAGGCTGCCCTTCTTTTTTGTAAAAAATCAAATTTCCGGTCATTAATTTATCTTGAATATCCGATATATTGTCTGTAATAGAAAGATTCTCGATTGATAGCTTTTCTTTTATTTCTCCTAAAGTATAAAGCTCATCTTCTTTAACTGTAGGGAGAATATCGTGGTGAATAATCTCTGGTTTAACTAAAGTTTTAAAATAGGCAATGAAAAAGGGAGAGTTTTCATGAAGCCTGAAAGTAAGAAAGTCTGCTGACTCTCCGCACGCTGTTAATAGCTTGGCAAGCTCGCTTTTTTGAAAAGCTGAATCTGTTTTCCGCATTGGAAATTTAACCTCCCTTTGATATTGCTCTGGGGAAAAGTAAATTCAATAATTTTAATATGGGTATAGCAAACAAATCTTATACACTTATCAAATGCGAATAACAATAAGGGAGAGTTACCTAGGTAAACTACACATGAAAAGAAGATATGTATTTTAATAAAAAATCTTAGTAGCAATTGGAATAAAGATCTTCACTTGCAAGAACCCATTTTGAATGTCGCTCTAGACCAACTACTAGATGAGGAAAACAAGGTGATCCTAACCCCTGCAATCCAGCTCACATCATTACTTCATATGCTTAAGAACACAATTATGAGGGCATTAAGGGGAATTAAGGAAGCATTGTTAAGAAGTGTAGGTAAGGTCAGCCAGTTATATCTGGTTGAACAATTTTTATATCGATATATGATAACGGTAGCCGGGATAGAACGTTCCTGCCCGTGGGGCTTGGACCCCGTCAACTAAACAGTTCGCCCCCTAAAGAAAGTCTATGCGATCCATTTGTGGAAATCAGATGTGTTTGGAGAGCATCAAGAAAGGAACTCTTCTCATGACATTAGAGTTTTTTTCTCTTTTTTGTGGCTGTTTATTTAGAAATAGAAAAGTAACGTAATTCATCTATAATACGTATAGACTTAATCTTATGGATTGTGGGATTATTAAAAGTGAGAAATACAGGTATGCATAAAAAGTCCATCCATACGGTCCAGGCCTATAAGTGAGAACTTATTCAATTTATCAAATAATTACTCACTTATTCGGAGGAAATCAATGTAGACTTGAATAAGTTTAGAGAAGTTTTTACTGAACTTTGTATTCCAATTGAAATGAGCGCTCTTAAAAAACCCATTTCGAAATTGGTTTAAAAATTGAAGAAATGAAAAATAGTCCAGATTTAATAAATAATATTTCCACACATACATCTAATTCATGTATGTTTACTTACCTTCTTCTTTTTATAAAGAAAAAGATAAAAGAGTGAGAACAAATCATCTGGATGACTTGTTTTCACTCTTTTTTCAAATAATCCCTATTGTCTTCCTGAGCCTAGCATGAATTTGCTACATATCTTTATCTTTATATATTTTTACAATTTTATAAAACCAACCTTCGGTAAAGGCCAAATCGGCTTAAAAGCTGTCAATGTGTTAAGACCCCTTCTGGTTTGAAATTATTAAAATGTGGATAGTTAAACAAGAAGCAAAAACTGCCCTATTGAAAAACCTTTTAAAATTGGTGAGATAGGAAACTACTATTCTTACTGGTCCAAAACCTCACAGTAAACTTTCGAATCATATAATGAAAAGGTATAAGCTAACTTCTTAAGAAAGTAGCTTCTATTTATAAGATTCACTAATCTTTATTCCTTTATTAATTAATAGTCAGGAGTGGCTACTTTTCCAGTAAATATTTGGACACCTGAACTAGACCCTATTCTTGTTGCCCCGGCCTCTACCATAGCTTCTATATCTTGAAGGTTTCGGACACCCCCTGAAGCCTTAACTCCGATATTTGGCCCTACAGATTTCCTCATTAAAGCTACATCCTCAACAGTTGCTCCGTGTAGGGAAAATCCTGTTGAAGTCTTAACATAGTCGGCTCCAGCTTTTACTGAAATTTCACAAGCCCGCACTTTCTCTTCATCTGTTAACAAGCAAGCTTCTATAATGACTTTCACAATGGTCTTTTTATTTACAGCTTCTACAACGGAACGGATATCTCGCTCTACGAGTTCATCGTTTTTATCTTTCAAAGCACCAATATTTATGACCATGTCGATTTCTGTTGCTCCATTCTCCAGTGCATTTTTTGTTTCAAATGCTTTTGTTTCAGGAGTATTTGCACCTAATGGAAAACCAATAACCGTACAAACCTTTATATCTGTATCTTGTAAGATTTCGGCTGACTTCGCTACCCAAGTTGGATTAACACATATGGAGGCAAATCCAAATTCTTTTGCTTCTTCACAAAGCTTAATAATATCTTCTTTCTTTATTTCCGGTTTAAGTAAGGTATGGTCAATCAATTTTATTTCTTTCAATTCATTTACCTCCATTATTTTACTTCCGCAAATTTTTTCGAATCATCTTCATAGTTCGTTACATTCTTTTCATCAATTAAGCCTGTCTCTGCATTCATTACTTTTTCAACGTCTTCTCCATTCCCGGTTTTGATTGCTGTTTGGATAGCAAGTGTCCCGAGGGAAATCGGATCGTTGATAACTGTTGCATGAAACGTGCCTGCTTCAATTTTTTTCACTGCTTCCATTAACCCGTCGATTCCAACAATTTTAACATCTTTCAGTTTTCCTGCCTGCTCTAATACTTTCATTGCGCCAAGTGCCATATCGTCATTATGAGCGTATACCAGTTTTACATCCGGATGAGCCTGCAGTAAATCCTGCATGGATGAAACGGCTTTTGCCCGTATATACTCACTGTAAGGACCTTCAATAATCTTAATTCCCTTTTCTTTCTCTACAACTTCATGAAATCCATCATGACGAGCCTTCATAACTGTGCCACCAGCGTCCCCTTGTAATTCAATAACCTTACCAGTAGCTCCTTTACCGCCTAGAAGCTCAACGGCTTTTTCACCAGCAAGACGACCCATTTCTACATTATCCCTGCCAATATAAGAAACGACGTCTTCTTTTGTTTGACGATCCACTGTAATAACTGGTATACCCGCTCTTTCAGCTGCTTTTAATGCGGGTGCTACAGCTGATGGATTGACCGGATTAATGAGCAAAATATTGATTCCTTTTGTAATGAGAGATTGCACATCTGTATTTTGTTTTTCTATATCATTTTGAGCGTCCACTACAATTAATTCGGCGTTCTCTTTTTTAGCTTCTGCTTTAGCTCCATCAACCAATGATGTATAAAAAGGAGATTCAAGAGTTGCCTGTGAGAAACCAATCACTAATGATTCACCATCTCCATCTTTACTTGTGCTTGAACCAGAGTCCTTTGCTGCACCACCTCCACATGCCGTTAACGTAAACGTAAGTGCTATTGCCACTAAACCTGTCATCCACTTTTTATTCAAATTAAACACCCCTTATTTTTTATTAATGATATATTGGTTCATAATTAATGCTAGTACTATGATTAAGCCCATGAATATAGATTGGTAGTAAGATGATAAACCTAACAGGTTGAAGATATTGACGATCATGCTCATGATCAGTACACCAATGAAAGTTCCACCTATGCTACCTTTTCCGCCCATTAGGCTTGTTCCACCTATGACAACTGCCGCAATAACATCTAACTCAAGACCAGTACCGGCCGTTGGTTGTCCGACGGTTAGCCACGCGCTCATGAGAATACCGGCCACTGCCGCTAACAACCCTGCGATTACGAAACACCATGTAACATACTTCTCAACTGGAATACCCGAGAGTCTAGATGATTCTTCATTTCCGCCTACTGCATATATTTTTCTTCCGAATGTTGTGTATTTTAAAATCACCAGGGCTACAATCGTTAATGCAATCCAAACTACCGCGGTGAATGGAATCTTTCCAAAAACATTTCCGCCCAATGCAATAAAACCTTCCGGGAGATCGTATATTGGCTCTCCATTTGTTGATAGTAAGGCAAGTCCTCTTGCACTTACCATCATGGCAAGAGTTGCGATGAAGGCAGGAACTTTAAATTTAGTGGAAACAAATCCATTTACGAAGCCCAAAAAGGCTCCCGCTATAAGTGTAATGACTATGGCTAGTATAGGATTCATTCCTGTACCGAGCAAAATCGATACTAACATGCCTGCTAGCGCTAACACTGCTCCAACAGATAAATCAATACCAGCAACTAATATGACAAACGTCATTCCAATACTAACGATTCCTACAAAAGAAGACTGTTGAAGAAGGTTAAGTAAATTTTGTACAGAAAGAAATTGATTAGATAGTATGCTGCCAATCAGGATGAAGCCTAAAAAGATAAAGAAAAGATTATACTTCTTTAAAGTATTCTTAATTGAAGGGGATTTTGTTTGCTTTGCTTGAGTTACTTCCATATTTGCATTCATAGTACGCCTCCTTTTGTATTAACCAGATACGGCGATATTCATAATTTCGCTTTTATAATTGGAAGGATGCGAAAATTCCTTGATCAACTTACCTTCAAACATTATTAGTACCCTGTCACAAACGGTGAGTAGTTCTTCAATTTCTGATGTTGCCATTATTATGCTAGTCCCTTGATTTGAAAGTTCCTTCATAATGCTATAAATTTCGTCTTTTGCTCCTACATCGATTCCTTGCGTAGGTTCATCGAATAGTAGAAGTTTGGATTTCTTAATGAGCCACCTGGAAATTATGACTTTTTGCTGATTGCCCCCGCTTAGGTTCCTCATGGGCACATCACTACCGCTTGTTTTAATATTTAATTTCTTAATCATTTCTTGCATAACCATTTTCATTTGCTGTTGTTTTACAAAACTTCGCTTAGAAAAGGTGTGAAGGGAAGGCAGAAATGCATTTTCTAAAATGGATAAGTCCAGGTTAGCTCCTTCAGTTTTTCTATTTTCCGGCACAAGTCCCATGCCAGCATCCACTGCTTTTTTTGGAGAGGATATGCTCTTTTTCATCCCATCCATCTTCAGTTCCCCTGCTTGTATCGGATCTGCTCCGTATATCGCTCTTAGTAATTCTGTCCTTCCAGAACCCACCAGTCCGTATAATCCAACGATTTCTCCTTTACTTACTGAAAAAGAGACGTCTTGTATTTTATGATTTGTAAACCCTTTCACTTTTAAGAATTCTTCCCTATTTATTTCTGTATGGACCTTATCCTTTTTTTCAATAGAACGTCCGGTAATGTGGCGGATTAAATCAGGCTGTGCGAGGTTCTTCATCTCATCTGTGATAACCCATTTTCCATTTCTAAGAACGGTTACCCTGTCTCCCACAGCGTATAATTCTTCGAGTTTATGAGAAATATAAACAATCGTATACCCTTGTTTTTTTAATAGTTTTATAACATCATATAGTTTTAACACTTCATCATTGGACAAAGCGGTTGAGGGTTCATCCATGATTATTATTTTGCATTCTGTTGCTATGGCTTTTGCGATTTCCGTCATTTGTTTTAAACCCATACTGGCTTTAGATGTTTGCATGGTAGGTGATACAGATAATCCTAGTATAGAAAATAGTCTTTTTGCCTCTTCATTGATCTTTCTCCATTTTACAAAGCCTCCATTTGGCTTTAGATAGTTTCCAAGGAAAATATTTTCCGCTAAACTCAATTCTTCTACTAGGGAGAGCTCCTGATAAATAGTTGAGATTCCAAGAGACATACTATCAACAGGTGTTTGAATCGTTACCGGCTTTCCTTCTAACCTTATCTCGCCTTCATCTTTTGTATAGACACCTGATAAGATTTTCATTAAAGTAGATTTTCCAGCTCCATTTGCCCCAATTAGACAATGTACTTCTCCTTTTTTTAGAGTGAAGTTTACATTTTGTACCGCTTTCACACCTGGAAAAGATTTAGACACTTGCTTCATTTCGAGTATGTTGCTCACTCTGGTCACCCCCTCCATTTTTCAATTGTTTCATAATAGGAAATAATACCTGATTTAAATGTAAATAGTTTTCAAATAACATATCGTATTTTTTTGTTTTCTCCATATTTGGGTAATAGGTTTTTTCCATCTCTACCATAGATATCGACGCATCCTTCAAGGTGGAATGGAATCCTAGACCGTATGAAGCGATAATGGCCGCTCCTTTTGAACCGGTCTCAATATCTTTAGGAATCGAGATAGGAAGTCCAATGACATCACTTATGATTTGCATCCAGCAAGCATTGTGTGTTCCACCACCCCCTGCAATGATTCTTTCAACTGGGATCGAAGAATGATTCATGGTTCGGATTACATTTTTTGTACCAAACGCAATCGCTTCAAGAATGGCTCTATAAATGTGATATTTGTTATGTGATAGTGTAAGGCCAACAAAGGCACCAGTAGCATATGGTGTCTTATATGGCGTTCGATTCCCTTTCCAACTATCTAAAACGAGCAACCCTTCACAACCTGGATCAATCTTATTGATTTCCATTTCAAGTTCTTTGTATATTTCTTTTTTGTCCGTCCGGTGTCCATAAAACTCTTGTAGAAACCATGAAATGATAGAGCCGCATGATAATTGACCACCTTCAAGAAGCCAGTGTTCCTCAAGAAGCGGTGAATCATAAGGACCCCAAAGTGACTCATTAAAAACCGGTTTATCGTGGTGCATTAAGTGAACAAAACTTGTACCCGTAATCATACTGAGCTGACCAGGTTCAAGAGCCCCTGAGCCAATCATACCGATATGAGCATCGATACCTCCTTGAAAAACCGGTACTCCTGTAACCAAGCCTAAATACTCCGCTGCACTTGATGTTATGTTTCCTACTTGATCACCGACTCTCAGAACGGTTGAAGGCCAGTGTTCAGTAATGCCTTCAAGACCTATTTCCTTGAAGAAGGATTCAGAAAATCCCTCTAATCGATCAACATAATTCCATTTACAGCTGGCATTACATTTCGATGCCACAAGCTCTCCTGTTAATTGATAATTGATCCAATCAATTTGTTCGACGATTCTTTTACCTGTTAAGTCATAATGCTTTTTCAACCATAAGGATTTTGTAGTCATCCACTCAACTGATGTTTTCTTGCCAGAGAATAGCAGATGATTTTCCACTTGAAAATGCTGATTACTATTAATCTCCTCTTCTTCAGCTGTAGCCCGCTGATCCATCCAGCATTGTGCTGGGGTTAGCGGATTCAAGCTTTCGTCTGTTAAGACAACGGTTGAAGAGGTAGCACAAAGGGATATCCCTTTTATCATTTTTGAATCGACCGCTCGAGTAACGTATTGCATGGCCTTCTGCAGCGCTCCCCACCAATCGTTCGCATTTTGTTCGGAATACCCATTTTTTCTGTGGTATGTTGGATAAGAGGCGCTTGCCGTATAAACATGCTTTCCTTCTACCGTGTAGACACCAACTTTTAAGGACTGTGTTCCAAAATCAATACCTAGTACAATATCGTTCTTCATAATTATTCTCCGGGGTAAAGCAAAATTTTATTAAAAACGATTTCTTTGTTTTTTATTTTTTTAAACACAGCTGGTGTTTCGTCTAAATCAAAACGATGGGACACAATTTCTTCTGTTTTGATCTTCCCTTGTGCCATACTCTCAATCACATATGACCATTCCTTACCAGGGAAGGGATCGGAAAAAGAATTCCAAGAGCCGTGAATACCAATTTCATATCGTAATAGACGATCAACTGTTTTAGCAGAGAGGGTTAATGGCTGATTAGAGATTCCAAGAAATACAACACGTCCCATTTTCCCAGTAATCAAGACCGCTTGATCTTGTGCAATGGCTGAGCCTGATGTATCAATAACAAAGTCCACATGAGTGTCCCCTAATACCTCTGCTATATTTTCCCTTTTCGAATTGACGACACGATCTGCTCCTAGCTTTTTGGCAATTTCAAGTTTTTCTTCGAAAATGTCCACTGCAATTACTTCTTTCGCGCCCATTTCACGTGCGAATTGAACCGCAAACATACCGATTGCTCCAAGTCCCATAACGACAGCAGTATCACCTTTTTTTAAGTTTCCTCTCCAAAGACCATGAACAGCATTGGCAGCTGGATCAACCATCGCTCCTGCATCATACGAAATGGTATCTTCAAGTTTCAGGATATTTGCTTTCCCTACTTTTATGAAGTTCGCCATTGCACCATCTGTTCTTGAACCGTAATAGTTGTATGTATCGCATAAACCAAATTTTCCTTGGTTACAATAAACGCACTTCATACAAGGTTCTAATGGAGCAATTGTTACACGATCCCCGACGGACCATTCCATAGCTTTTGACCCACATTCTACTATTTGTCCTGAAAATTCATGTCCTAATGTTAATCCTTTATAATAAGCACCTTTTGTTAGAGCTCTAGGTATATCAGATCCACAAATTCCAATCGCCTTCACCTTAATCAATACTTCTGTTTCTGAGATTGAAGGTAACTCTACTTCCTCTACCTGTAAATTACCTGGCTCGTACAATTTAACTGCTTTCATGATGTTCCCCCCATTTAAATTACACAATTTCTTTCGCTAATTCTTCATCAATAAAGAGAACGTTTACATACCCTCCATTTAAAGCACCCTTTACACTCCGGGCTTTTGCCTTGCCTGCAGCTAAGGCGATGGAAAACTCTTTATTTCGTAATTCATCTAACTCTAGCCCAATGGTTCGTTTGTTCAAGTCTTTATCGACAATTTCCCCATCCAAGGAGAAATATCTTGAACAAATATCACCTACTGCTTTTTGATTCATTAATGTTTCGTACGAATTCCCTTTAAAATACCCGCCTTTATAGAGAACCGATTCAAATGACACATTCCCAATTCCAAATACGGCAATATTACTTTTTTTACCGAGATTTAATACTTGTTCAATACTAGAATCTTTCATAATTGAATCAGCTATATCCGAAGTATCCACAATGGATGGAACGGGTAAGAGGTAATGGTCGGCTGAAAACGCTTCCGAAAATTTTTCTAGCAAAGCCCCTGATCCTGTGGAAAAGTTACTCTTAGCTATTCCACCATTTAATTGAACGATTTTCATAAAGGGTAATTTTTTTTCCTTTAAATGAGGAATAACGTAACTCATGGATGTCCCCCAAGAAACACCTAAAATCGAGTGACTCTCACAAATTTCATATAAATATCCTGCAACCGCTTTGCCTATATCATTTTGAATGAGTGGCACTTCATCTACATAAACCGGTAAAACGAACACTTTTTTCAACTTATACTTTTCTTTAATTTTATTTGCTAGTTCTTGCACAGAATTAAGTGTGTAATTTATTTTGACATCAATAATGCCGGATTTAAACGCTGCATCAATAATCCTGCTAATCGTTGGTCTTGAATAGCTGAGTTTTTCTGCTATTTCCTTTTGTGTAAGGTTCATTTCATAATACATCTTAGCTACTACAATCATTTCTTCATTTGAGTACATGTCATCCTCCCTTCCGAGAAATTATGTTCACTCACTAAAATTAATTTCATGTTTAGATTATATGTAATTTTCTGATAAATGAAAACGCATTATTCATTTTTGAACATAATTTCAATTGTGTCTAAATAAGAAACAATTCTATCCTGAAATAAAATGTTATAACCAAGATTTAATCCTTTTTGGAAACCTAAATGAAAACAACAAAGCAGTGTATCCCGAAAATTGGAATGCACTGCTTTGTTGTTTGTTCGAAAGATAACTGGCTTTATTTCTCTTAATGTTATTCAGTATTTGAGCGATAGCAGCCTTTGTTTTGACTTCACCTGTTTTAAATGTCTTTCCAAGTTTACCGTAATCATTGTGGTAATAATAGTAAGTAGTCCAATTTCACCAGAACCCCACTTCTTCAAAACAATAACATCCTTAAGTCCATTGATACTTGCAATCGTTTCTACTCTGGCGGCAAAAAAAGATTTTTAGTTTAAAAAGATGAATCTATATTGTGATTCTTTTCAAGCCTAAAAACTCGAATTCAAATATTTAATTCTTCTCTCCACGTTCTTTTCCCGCTGATTTTTGATCCTTTATTTTAAAAGAAATGAGGAGGCTAATTAACGAAAGTACAGCGATGACAATAAATGAGATTTGCGCGCCATACATATCAGGATGGACTATCTCGGGACGCTGCTGAGCATTTTCTGTAGCTGATGTCATCACAGTAACAAGTATTGCAGTACCTACAGAAGCGGCAATCATTTTCATCGTATTATCCATTGCTGCACCATGGGCGATTAACCGTTTAGGCAGCTGGTTTAAGGCGGCCGTTGAAACGGGCATCATAACCATGGCTAATCCGAACATCCGAATACTGTACATGACCATTATAAATGTAAAACTTGTCGAAGGACCAACATCCATAAAAGTAAAGGATGAAGCGGTTATGAGGAGTAACCCGCCAATAACCAACCACCTGGCCCCAATCCGGTCAAAAATACGTCCGATGAACGGGGACATTAACCCGGTAATAAGTGCTCCCGGGAGTATCGCCAATCCAGCTTCAAACGCAGTAAATCCTCGCATGTTTTGCATAAATAGCGGGATGAGCGTTTCGGCACCTATCAGACCCATAAAGGTAACGGCTCCTATAATAATAGCAATCGGGAATAATGAAAACGTGAACACACGGAACTCCAGCATTGGATGCTTCAACTGCAATTGCCTTTTGATAAACCAAACAAGTGAAATTGTTCCAATGCCTAGCGATATGATGGTACTCTCGTCTGTCCAGCCATAATTACCTGCAGCTGTAAATCCATACAATAATCCACCGAAACCTACGGAAGATAAAACAATCGAAAGCACATCCACTTTTGGCCGTGTACCTTCTGTTACATTTTTTAAAGCGAAGAACGCAACTATGATATCAATAATGGCAATTGGAAGAATGATAAAGAATAATACCCTCCATGAGTAGGTCTCTGTAACCCAGCCCGACAAAGCGGGCCCAATAGCCGGCGCGAAGGAAATGACCAGTCCGACCAGTCCCATGGCTGCACCCCGTTTATGAACAGGGAAAATCATAAGGAAGACTGTTTGCATTAACGGGAGCATAATTCCGGCTCCGCCCGACTGAATCATCCTTCCAAGCAGCAGCATTCCAAAATTAGGAGCTAGCCCCGCAACCAATGTACCGGTAGCAAAAATCCCCATGGCTGAAAGGAAGAGCTGTCTGGTGGTAAAGCGCTCCAGTAAAAACGCGCTCACAGGAATCATGATCCCATTAACCAGCATAAAAACGGTTGTTAGCCATTGTGCACTATTTGCCGTTATATTCATTTCTTCCATCACAGGAGGAATCGCGGTAATCATTAATGTTTGGTTCAAGATCGCTATAAATGTACCCGCAAGCAAAAGGGCAACAATCGTTGTCTGTTTACTATTTGTTGAACTCAATTATGGTCCCCCTTTACGATTAGGAAAAACATACTTTTGTAGATTACAATAATTTACATCATATATCCAGTTATTTGCTGTTTAAAAAAAGAAATAAAGTCGGCATTAAATCATTACTTTCCCTACAAAAAAAGGAATTCCCTTTAAAGAATAGGTTGCTGTTGAGCCAAACACGGAAGCACCTTCAAAAGTCACTCCCCTATAAGGGCAGATCAAATAGCCGCAGTACATTCTTATAAAGTGATCGACTTTTTATTGCATAAAAATCTTAACTGACAAATAACCACTAATCACCATTGCATTTACGTTGTCGAAATTTGCATAACGTATGTTTTCCGCGTTTTGACTTTAAACCATTTATGGATCTTTTAAGAGAGCGCCATTCTATAGAGTCCAACATTCGACAAAAACCCCTCTGAAACTGATATAAACCAAACAGACAAGACCAATACTAGTGAATATAAATGAAGTATTAACCCCTTTGTATATGCGATAATCCTGGAATTTCCGTTTAATTTAACACTTCTAATTAAAAGGTTATATATTTTCTTTATCTCTCCTGCCAAATAAAAAGCACCCAATTTAATGGATGCTTAGATTTCCTTTCTTTCGTAATCTTATTTCAAATTTATCACTGAAAAATTCGTTTGCATTAAATATAGTACTAATGTCTGAGATATCACCTACGTTCACGATTAAAGCTTCGTCAACTTCTTGATCTGTGAGGACTATGCGATATTCATATTGATTTTCAAAATATTTATCTTTCCAAAAATAAATATCAGTCCCTTGATTTTTATAAGAGCTCATCCTAGCTGAGGAATTGATGTTATAATCATCATATTTTACCAATCCCCCTCTGTAAGCATATCCTTTTTCATTGAGTGTTCTAGTAATTCTGTCAATAAATTGCGATGGGGTAACAAAAATCAAGCTATCTCCGAACTCCCTGATCATTTTATCGATTTGTTCTTTAGGTAAATCAAATTTGGTATAGTAATACTTTTCATCCTCCTTAACCACTTTTAACATTTCGCCGACAATTGCAAACATACAGTATATTGGTCTTTTTTCATTTATATTTTTTCTAAAATTCAATTTTTTAGTTCGCCCCGACATGATTAATTCATGGGCATCTTGAGTAAAGAAATTCATTGTTAATTCCGTAAAAACATGTGCTGCTTCAAATTTGTCCCCTACACCTTTTTCTCCTGAAGCACTTTCCATATCAATATACTTTTTGAAATTATTCATATATAAATCTCCGGATAAGAAACTTTCCACAAAAGGTGTGAACTTTATAAATCCAAATACTTGGCCTTTAAATCCAATGTCTGATATTTTCATACTCTCCATTCCCTCCTATTTGACTACTAAAATTCGACAAAAGGGACTATTCACCGGTATTTATTCCAAGACTATTAAGGAACGTTTCCTGTTAGTGAACATGTAAAAATGTATGCCTAGTTCACAAAGAATATACTTCATTAAAAACCGCTTATCCAAAGGATAGACAGTCTTTCTTCTTTACAGTCTTCTTATTAAACCTCTCCTGATTTCATAATCTCCCCCAATAAAAAAAGCATCCAATTTAACGGATGCCCCTTTAACATCAATAAAAAACCTTCCAGTATTCAGGAAACAATTGAACCTATATAATTACCCGTCCGTGCTTTTCGTTGAAGTGAAATCCAAACGCGGGTGCGCACGGATTTTAAGGCTTCAAGGTCAATTCTTTTAAAATCTATACTTTCTCCCCGCGCTGAGATATGGATCCTTTTATCGGCCGTTTTCAAAAATATTTAAAGCGGGAATCGTGAACATACAAAATATCACCAGGGCAGCGGTACTGTATAATAGAAAATAAGTTTACTTATTTTTAATGTATTTACTTTGCTTTCAGCTTATTCAAACTAAAACATCGGTAGAAAGGTTGATAACTATTTTGAGTATACATCCAAATATGGTGGAGATAGCCTCCCTTCTTGGGGAAAAGTCACGTGCAACAATTCTTGCAAGTTTACTGGACGGGCGTTTTCATACGGCAGGTGAATTAGCATTGATGGCTGTAATAACACCGCAAACCGCCAGCTTTCACCTTTCTAAATTAGTGGAAGGAAATCTTGTTAAAGTTGAAAAGCACGGAAGACATCGTTACTATCAGCTAGCAAATGAAGATATTGCGCGCATTTTAGAATCATTTCTGGCCATTTCCCCACCTCCTGAAGTTCGGTCGCTGAAACAATCAAGCCAAGTCAAATTGCTTAAGGAAGCCAGGACTTGCTATGATCATTTGGCAGGAAAACTAGGAGTTCAATTAACTGAATCTATGTTGAAAGCCGGATATTTGAAAAAAGAAGAGAGAGAGTTTACAGTCACACCCAAAGGAGATCGTTTTTTTTCTGAGTTCGGCATAGATTTACTTGATTTAAGAAAAAAACGCCGTTCTTTTTCCCACTCATGTTTAGACTGGAGTGAACGTCACCATCATCTTGGCGGTGCTTTAGGAAAAGGGCTCCTTACACATTTTTTTGATTTAGGCTGGATAGTCCGTGTTCCATCTATTCGCGCAGTTAAAGTAACAGCTAAAGGGAATGAAGGATTTAAGGAAGTTTTTTGTATAGATGTATAATTTAATCATCCCTCGTGAAAAAGAAAAGAGGCTCTTGCCTTTTTCACGAGGGATTTTCTGTCCTTAGCAGCATAGACAATCCATACGATTACTATAAAGCTCTTTTAACGAATTTATTTTCCTTTTGGAAATTGCTATTTACAAGATAGATGCCAATGATAATAAACAGTCCGCCAATTAGGAGTGAAGTGTATATCGGTTCACCTAATAGTGCCCACCCTGATACGACTCCGAAGAAAGGTGCCAAAAATAAAAAGGCACTTGTTTTTCCTGGATCACTCTTATGTAAAAGGTAATACCAAACAGCGAATTGCACGATCGATGACATGATACTTAACCATAATAAAATGAACAACGAATGACCATTCATTATGAAAAATGGTTTTTCAAGAATAAAGCTGCCAAGTAAAAGCAGTAAACCGCCAAAAAGCATCTGATAAGCAGATAATACCCATGTATCGGAAATCGCCCCCCATTTTTTTGCCAATAAAGTGGAAATGGCCCAGAAAACCGCAGAAAGAATGCCGAAAAGAATACCAACCTTAAATTCAAGCTGAGCTCCCATCGTTATAATAACTCCAACTATTCCTAATGAAACTCCAAACCATTGATATAGCTTATAGCGTGTTTGTGAAAAGATGGTACCGAAAACAACAACAAGTAACGGGTTTGTGAATGTAAGTATGGAGGATTCACTTGCTGTAATCGTGCGTAAACTCAGGAAAATGCACCCCATGACTCCGGCTGTTTGAAAAGTGCCGATAATGAGCATTTTTATCCAATCCCCTCTAGTGTTTGGATGCGGTCTTTTTAATAAGATTACGATCATCGCCATTATGGATCCGGCAAGTGTGAAGCGTAATGCTGCTAATAATAATGGGGATGAATATGGTAGACCCATTTTAACCACCGCAAAAGAAGACCCCATTAAAAATGTCGTTAAAAGAATCAACAGTGTAAATTTGTAAACATTCATTTTATTATCTCCTGACATATTTAAATACCAATCTACAGATATTATAGCTGGTGATCATTTCAGTTATCATCGAAATATGGAATACAAGTGGAGATAAATTAAATGTAACGGCATATCATAGGGAATCTTCATAGTTTAATCGGCATATGTAACCTCTTTAAATCTTCGTATTCATCTATGAAATCAACTTCAATTCTTGAAGTTTTACCCTCCCATCAAACGAGGCAAATCATCCGGCACAAAAAGAGCAAACCTTTTTTCCTGTTAACTCATCAACACGGATAGGTTCGACTGGAATGTTTTTCAGTGCTTTCTGCACGATACTGGTACATGCATTTCCCTTTTTCCGGATATAGGTCCTAACACTCCATCATTTAGATGAATTGCAGCACATTATTGGTAAAGTCGTATAAAAAAAATAAGGCTCTTTTCGTGAAGATTGTTGTTTTTAAAACTAAACGATTTAAGGTTGATTGGAGCGCAAGTGCGAGACTCCTGCGGGAGCAGCGGGACAGGTGAGACCCGACAGGCGTTTACGCCGAGGAGGCTCACCTGTCCCACGAAAAGCGAGCATCTGGAAGGGAAATCAACCACACCGCTTTACTTGGTAAATAGCAACAAAGTATGCGAAAAAGCCAAAAATAAAAAGCCCTGTTAACTGAAATTCAGTAACATCAGGCTTTCAAGATCTGACTGGTAGAGTTCTTGCACTCTCTATATACCATTTCAAACCAACTTTTATTAATCCTAACACTCACTTTTCCCTGCATTTATTTCAATCTATTTTACAGCAGGAAGTGTATGTGGATGTTCAGTCATGAAATTTTCCTTACCCGATTTCAAGGTCATAAAAGCGATAAAGCAAAGGACACCGAATAAAACCAATAACCAAACAGCTCCATTAAACGATCCATCGAAAGCGTCTATGACAAAACCAATCGTTAAAGGAGCTATCAAGTCAGCCACTCGCATCCCTAAATTGACCACACCCACTGCCGAACCTCGGTAAATAATTCAGCGGCAGACTAAATATAATAGTGGATAAGACTGCGGAAAATATAAGTATAATGGTTTGATAGATGATAATTCCCGTTACCGTTTCTGCATGAAACATGAGATAAACGAATAATGCTAGACCTAAGGCACTAAAGTCCCCTATCCATTTTTCCCGACGAACTTTCACTTAATCCAGTACCGGCGATAATATAGAATGCCACCTATTGCCGGGATCATCTTTTTGGGTTCACTTCATTCGGGTATGCTTTTCTTTACCGGTTATCCGCTTTATCTAATAATTGATCAATATCAAATGCATCGAGATGAAATGGAATTGACTCATCAGCAAGTTCTTCAGTAGCTAAAAGCAATTGGTCAATATCTATTATAGTCAAAAACAATTCGCCTCCCTTTTAATACCTTTACCCTCAAACATTACTTCTAATAGTTGATTTGAGGGTATCCTAACTACATTCGACATTTATGTAAGGGGTAGTTCACAAAAAGTAGATTTGTTCAAAGGACGAACAATTACCAAGCTAAAGATTCGATAGCCTTGTATGGTGGAAGCTCCCTATTTGTAAATATTCATACACCATAATACACTTCTAATAATTCCCATTATACCGAAAATAAAACTGTATAATTTTACAATTGTATAACAATTATAAGTTAGTATTTACAGATAATACATTGAATTTTCAGTTAATTTAAAAAAGCAGAGCCCCTCAGTATGATGAGAGTACACATAAACCAAAACTCATCTAGATAATTATTCCTTCAATTAACCTGTCATAAAGTGAAAAATTTTAAAAAAGCTCTCACCATAAACGTTCGTTAATGGTGCCTCCTTCTTCAACTAAAGGAGAAGATCAAACACAAATCCCGTATTCAATTAAGTATACGGGATTTTGTTTAAGGTTAACCTTAAATGAATAATATGACTAGAAAATTCAAATAGTCTAACTCTCTCATGGCTATCTTAGTCCATTATTGACTTGGACTTGCCCAAAACTTTCGAACTTCTGAGTAAAATAACTTGAAGTAAGATCAGATATATGAACTCCAGTATTCCTTGTTGTATGAATAAAGCGACCGTCCCCTAGATAAATACCGACGTGGGTTATCTCTTGACTTAAGTCTGTATCTCTGAAAAATACTAAGTCCCCCGCCTTTGGATCGCTGAGTTTCGGCAGCGTGGAATAGTAGTCCGCTGCCGAACCACGTTTAAGGGAAATGCCCTGTTCCTTCATGGCCCAATAGATAAAACCGCTGCAATCCATTCCAATCATCGGATCATATTCTCCAAAAACATAGGTAAATCCACGTAGAGTATAGGCATACTTTATGACATCATAAGCTTTATCATAGGAAGCCTCTTGATTTGTATAAAATGGATACAAGGGATTGCTGTATATTTGAAGATACTGTCCCTTCATCAAGTTATCAGTTGGTAATGCGTTACGCTTTTTGATTGTACCCACCGATACACCGTACTTATCCGAGATACTTTTAAGTGTTTCATTATTTTGAACGACATGCTCTCCTTTTGGTGTATACGTTTTATACTCGACTTGGTATTGTGCAAAATATTTTTCTGTGGTAGATCTCACCTGAACTGTCTCTGCTCCGTATCCAGAATTAATGAACTGATTTCCCCCCAGATAGATCCCAGCGGTCACGGCTTTTGAACTTCCCTTTTCCAGAAAAAATATAATATCTCCAGCCTTAGGCGTATTTGTATCCATTCCTTGCTTATAATAGCCTTCAACTGACAAACGGTCGATAGGCACCATTTGTCGGGTGAGTACCCAATGAATCAATCCGCTAGAATCAAACCCTTTGATAGGTGTCTCTCCACCAGCCGTTTTTTTAAATCCTGTAAAAGATTTCGCATAATTCCCAATTTGTTTCCCTCTCTCTGACCACTGATAGTTCGAAGGAGTATAAGCAGTCTGAATGGTTAACTTCTGGCCAATATATAACTTATCATCCGGTAAACCATTCATATTCATTAATTGCTCCGTCGATATATCATAGATCGCTGCAATCGATTCTACCGTTTCTTGAGAGGATACAGTATGCACTCGATCTGCCGCTTCAACTTTTAAGCCAGATAAAAAAGAGAAACTAACCATGCCTAGTAATAAAATCAACATACTACCTAATATTCTTTTCGCCATTTAACCCTTCCTTTATCAACAGATTTTGTTTCTTCCTAAAATATCAACTTTATAACTTTATCATAAAAATACTATTAATTGGATTTACTTCCACTTTTATTATCGAACTAAATATAATTTATATAAACGGAAGGAAATGGGAGATACTCGGACATATTTAAAAGTTGTAGAGAGATATTAAGCGATCTAGATCGTAATCGAATTATCCGTTTGGCCTTATTTATCGCCGCACACTCAAAAAGAGTTTAAAAGTATCCTTAATAGACATTGTATCGTTTCATCTTCCAAGGAAATGTTTTTAGCATTCCGGGGATTTTTTCATTATATACAAAAAAAGGAGCCCTCCAGTAGAGTTGAGTAATCTAACACCACTCATCTTACGGAAGAAGCTCTATATTACATGTAAATATCCAACAAACGAATTTGACTGTTTAAAAGAACCAGACTTGCCCTTATTATACTGCCGTATAACCGCCGTCTACAATAAGGCTTGTGCCTGTAACAAATGATGCATCGTCACTTGCAAGGAAGAGAACAGCTTTCGCCACTTCTTCGGCTCTGCCTAAACGGCCGATGGGATGTAAGTCGATCAAACCTTGTCTGATCTCACCTTGTGCTTCCGCAATAAGTGGTGTATCAATATATCCTGGGCAAACTGCATTGACACGAATGCCATCTTTGGCATAAGTCGAGCCTAACGTTTGTGTCAATAGTTTGACCCCGCCTTTCGCAGCAGAATAGGCTGTTACCCCCGGTTTCCCTGCATGGCTATGGATGGAACCTGTATTGACAATGGCGCCGCCTGTAGATTGTTTTCGCATTTGCTCTATCGCATATTTATCGGATAGGAAGACACCTGATAAATTAATATCAATTGTTTTTTGCCATTGTTCATAGCTTAACTCATGGATGTTTCCGTCTCTTGCAATCCCTGCGTTTGCGAACATGATATCCAGTTTTCCATATTTATTAACCGTCTCTTCGATCATACTCTTTACGTCATTTTCATTTGTCACGTCAGTTTTAACAAAAAGAGTATCATACCCTTTTCCATTTAACTCTTCTGACACAGCTTGTCCATGATCAGCAAAATCGGCAATGACCACCTTTGCTCCTTCTTCTGCAAATAATTGAGCCGTACTTGCTCCAATCCCGCTTGCTCCCCCAGTTACGATCGCCACTTTATTTTCCAATCTCATAATTAAACACTCCTTATTTTTTTAGTTTTTACTATCCGTTAGAAAGGATTTTAGCGAGCGGTCGCTCCGCCATCTATTACAAATTCAGTACCCGTAGTATAGGAAGATTCGTCCGAGGCAATGAAAAGAACTGTATTCGCCACATTGTTGACGCTGCCCAGATGTCCCAACGGAAATTCTTTACCCAATTCATCTTTTGAACTGCCCGTTTGTTCAGATGCATAGTCCGCCATCCCGGTATCGATATATCCTGGATGAATCGAGTTTACACGGACCCCTTTTGAAGCATACTCGATAGCAGCATCTTTAGTCATTGTCCGGACCGCTCCCTTGCTTGCACCGTATAATACATGACCAGGGGCGCCAATTAAGCCTGCTATGGAAGAAGCGTTTATGACTGAACCTTTATTTTGTAGCGCCATCAGTGGCATAATATGCTTCATTCCCAAGAATACGCCGGTCACGTTAATCGACATGAGACGATTCCATTCCTCCAATTCAATCTCCGCAACCGGTTTAATGATATAAATACCCGCATTGTTGAACAGAACATCCACCTTATCAAAAGTATCGATCGTTTCCTTTGCAACCTTTTTCCAATCTTCTTCATTGCTGACATCATGACGAATGAATAGGGCCTCTCCGCCGATTGCCTGAATGTCTTTCACAGCTTGATCACCGGATTCCTGATTTATGTCAGTGATGACGATTTTTGCTCCCTCCCTGGCAAATAGCAAAGCTGTTTCTTTCCCGATTCCTGTACCTCCGCCAGTAATGATTGCCACTTTGTTTTCAAGTCTCATGATTGCACCAGATCTCCTTTTCTTATTTTTCTGATACTGAAATCCTCATCCCTAGAGGTTCTCACTAGACTAGTATTCCTATACAAGCAATTAAAGCTGAATTAAGCAATTGTCCATCCCTTTAAATGGAATGCCGCTAAAAAAAGCTTCATTGTCTGTCTATTCCTTTATTTTACTCCTCGTAATTTGAAATACTATCCTATAATATGCTGTATAATAATAGGGTAAGTATCCCCCTTATATAGGGGTAATTTGTTTAAGGAGAAGAGACCCGTATGATCCTGCCCTCACATGCTTATGAAGAAATATCGTTTCAGCAATTCATATTATTCATAAAAAGCCATAACAAACAAATTGAAGAAAATATCAATATTTATTTGAATCTTGAGCCCCTTATATTAGAAAATGAACGTAAGGTGATACAAACATTACTTGAATCATTCCTACTATTTTTATCCGCTCCAAAAATCGAAGACATAAATGAAACATACGATAAGCATCTGGAAACTTGGCTTCAATCACATCTACCCATTTTAAATGTGAAACATTTCAGCATGTTCCGATTAATCTTTGAAAAGTCCATCGTTACCTTAATGGCCAACCTGAAACAGGCCCATACCATTTCCATTCTACTTTTCTTATTATCCATTTTCTCTCATCTCATCCATAGCTATAACAAATGGATGGATGTCGAACCATCGCAACTTTCAAAAACCCACGAAGAAAATGCTGAACTGAAAAGGCTGAAATTATTAGACCAGTTAGATGAGCTTCTAATTAACTCATCAGGAATTAAGGACTTTGCTCATATCCTAAAAAAATGTGAAGAGTTCTTTCACTATAAAAGATGTGTTTTTTATGCTTATATTCCTTGGTCCAATCAATTTTATGGCACCATTGGAGAGGAGCTCCCCAAGGTTCAAAGCATGAGAGGGCAACTCAGCTTGAAGCAATCCTTTGTTTTCAATTCAAAAAAGCCTGTTTTTTTAAAGAATCCCGATCATTATATTAAAAAGGAACATATAACGTTGTTTAATCTTTCATCTGTCATATTTGTACCGATTGTTCATGACCAGCAAGTGTTCGGCTGGCTGACCTTTGATCAATTAGGAGAGGAATTCGATTATTCAAAAGATGAACTAACTTTACTTGAACAGGTCGGAAAACGATTAGGCTTATATTTATCAAGAAAGGATGATGAGGTATCCATTGATACAGATCTACAATTAACGGAACGGGAATCCATGATTTTAAATTTGCTAGCGGAGGGGCATAACAATAAAATGATGGCCGAATTATTGCAATTAAGCGAGCATACTATAAGGGATTATATAAGCAGTTTAATGACAAAGTTTAAAGCCAAGAACCGTACACAGGTCGTAGTCTATGGATTTCGCTTAGGTCTATTAAAGTAAAATCGAGTTTCCTTTAATCGTTATGTAAGTCAAAATAAATCCTTACATAGTTAGTTGTTGGATATACATTTACAGTAGCTGCCATATCATAATCATTGGAAACGGATTTGAAGAAAGATTCTGTCATGGCAGCCAACGATTCACTAATGAAGGAAGGAATCAATTCATGTACTCATATTTATAATCGCCTGTTATTTTAATCGTTACATCCACCTGAATATTACGGATGGATTCTTCATTAAGACTAAAACCCTCTTTGGAAACTTCTTTCCATTTTTTCAAATCCTTTCTGTAGATAACTCCTTCTAAATTATAAATGTCTATATTTTTTTTTAGAGCATATTTGTAAGTATCCCTAATTTCTTTCTCCAATGCCCGTTGTATTTTTTCTTTAAGGTGGGGAAAGGAGATGTTTTCTTCCATATCCATTACGGCACCTTTTACTTCAATTGAAATATCAAATTCGACTTCATCATTTACATAGATTGGCTTTATATTGAATTTGGGCCTCATTAGCGATAATTGAATATTCTTGTTGTTGTTGAGTTTTATTCTAATTGGGGACCTTACCGTTGATTTTGTCAACCACCTCATCCCCCCAAGATGTTTATTTTCTATCTCCCCCATCAGTTTATTATTTTTAATAAGGTAGGCCCCTGATAATTTTACGGTATTCTGGGATTTTTCTTTTGCTTTCCACACCTCATTTTTTAACGAAATCTTCGGTAGTTTTATTGTCATTCCTGTTTCATAATTTTGCGTGTAAAATCTTTGGATCCGTATGGGTTCGACAAAGGATCTTAATTTATAAATATCATCCGGATTGAAAATGCTTGTTTGCACTGAAGAGCCGAATAGACTATTGACAAAAAGGATCTTTTCTAAGGAATCATCGGTACCATATAACCAAGCTGTTTCCCTAATTTGCTGAAATCTTAAAATGGGATCGTTTACGTTGACCAATCCATGTTTTAGTAAGCTTTCAGAGAAAATGATCAATTTAACATGAGCCCAATAAATATACTGGTTTGACCTTTTATAAATGTCATTCATGGCCTCGTTCATTGTTTCCCCTCGCCCTCTGGCGACCCAAACAGTTGTTGGTTTTGGTTCCAAGCCTTCTTGTTTAGCAACACCGGCAAAAGACGTCACTTGCACATAAATGACATACTGACCATTTTGATAATCTATTCCCATTGCACTTATATATTGAATATCTTGAATATCCTTGGTATCCCAGCAGCCACTTAAAAGAGCGAGGCTCAATACAAATAGTATAATTCTAAGGATCACTTTCATTAGCGATTTCCTTTTGTATTGTCCTTGGTATTCAGCGTCTCGGCTCGTTTCTTTTTAAAGAGATATGGTTTCACAAAGACACCGCCCCCTAGATCTTTCCAGGATATTGGTGAAATAGGCGCTAAGTAGGGTAAACCATAAACCTGCAGCCTTGATAAATAAAGGACAATAGAGAAAACACCGAGAAAAAATCCGAATAAGCCTAAAATAGAAGAGAGAAATAATACATAAAACCTGGCCATGCTTACAATTCCACCTAATGATTGATTGATTAATGTATAGGTGGCTACCGCAGTAGTTCCTGCAACCACCAACATCGTCGGGGATGTAATCCCGCCTCTAATTGCCGCATCACCAATGATTAATCCACCCACAACAGCCAGTGATTGACCGATTGCTTTTGGGAGTGTGACCCCTGCCTCCCGAAACAGCTCAAATAAACCCAAAATCAAGAAAGCCTCTTGTTGAGGTGATATAGGCAATCCAAATCTAGATACGGTTATCGTCGCCAAAAATGAGAAGGGGAGCTGGTCTAATTGAAATGATACTAATGCTATATAAAAACCTGGCAGAAATATTGATACTACCAGTCCGATAATGCGAAAGAAATATTCGAAATTTGTATAGTAAGAAGGAGTATGACGATCTTCCGCGGCTTTTAACAAGAGTGTAATATTACCTGGCCCAATTAAGGCAGTTGGTGACCCATCCACTAAAATGACAAAGCGCCCATTGTTTAAACTGGCTACAGCATAATCCGGCCTCCCTGTATAATCAAAAAACGGGATCAGGTTGAACTTACTGCCTGATAAAAATTCTTCAAGTTCAGCAGTTCCCAACAAGATATCTGTGTTTATTGAGGAGATTTTCCTTTTTACTTTTTCAATGGTTTCTGGATTTACAACATCCTTCACATATAATAAATTGATTTTTGTCTTGCTCCTATTCCCAATCGTAAATGCTTGATTTTCGAGTGATGCAGTTTTATATCTTTTTCTGATCAACCCTAAATTAACAGAGATATCTTCGATGAATCCATCACGTGGACCTCGGATGGAAGTTTCACTACTTGTTTCCTCGGGGCTTCGATTCGGGATGCTTGGTAGGGAAAACATAAATAATAATTCCAATTCTTCAAATAGCATCAGGACCATCCCGGAAAATACGTTTTCCTCCACATTTTCTTTTAAAGTGGAGGAAGGGAAAACCCTAGTAACTTTATATTCTTCTTGCGGATCCTCTATACCCTCTTCTTCCTTCAGTTTAGAATTTATGAATGCACTATCAAGCCGCGCTACTGATTCCCACAATTTTTTGACATCGACCAACACCTCTGAATAAATCAAAGTGCAATTAAGGGGCGGATCTGTTTTCCCTTCAGATGTAATGGTATGCTTTTTGAATTTTACATCCGAGCTCATTCCGAGTAATTCAATGAAATATTCCGTCTTCAGTTGGATCTCCGAAGAACTCCCCTTATTTGCCTTGTTCAATAGAGGCTTCATTCTTTTTCACCCTTTCTTTTACAAAAATGACCATGTTAATGAAAAAAGTTATTACCAAAATGCTAATCACACTCAATTTAAAATAATATCTTTCCGTAAAATCCCTGTATGCTGGAATGTCGATTGGTATACAAAGCGCAATGATTAAGGAGACTGTTATAGCAAGCAATACAATATTTTTTATTTTCTTTGATTTAATTTGAAACAGTTCCCCCATTAAGAATATCGATAACGATACACGGATAAATGCACCAGAAAGCCATTGGTATATTGATAAAAAATCCAGCCGGTTCAAATACTTACCCATGGTTAGTAACCGCCATTGAGCGTATGCAGGATTGCTGATTTTTGCAGCTTGTACCGGACCAAACTCTGTAATGGAGCCTATTATGGGTCCCATACAGATAAACAAAAGAAATAAACTTAAAAAAAGTAAACTCCTGAACTTTATTTCTGTCTTTATAAACTGTTGAATCAAAACGAGTAGAAATATCTCTGTAAAACCTCCACCTAGTATTACGACCCCGTCCCAAACAGGTGTAATCCCATTTTCAAAAATAGGAAAAAGCAAGGAGTAATCCTTAAACTGTATATTCGCCGTCATTATCATAAATCCAAGTGACACAACAAGGGGTAAAATCAGTCCCCCGGCAATCGCTATTGTTTTAATTCCAGCCTCGGCAGCAATAAAACATAGGATGATGAAAGGTATAAATAATATATATTCTGGCGTTTGAATCATATAAGTACTGTTTACCCAGGAAAATGTGCTAAATAAAGTGACAAACAAGTTTAATAAAATATAGAAGAAAAGAAGGATTTTTATGGACCAGGCGGCGAGCGGGTGACTGTGAGTATGAAGCCAGCCAATGATATGCTGTTGCTTTGTTTTATTTATGATCCTATAAACCATGGGAAGCCATATTAGAAAAAGCATCCCGGCGATTAAATTACTGATCCATGAATCTCTTCCGGATGCTCCAAGCAATGAAGGCAAAACGATAACATGGTTCATCAATCCAGTGGATAGAATCAGCACCATTGTCGCTTGAAAAGTTGATATACTTTTTATCATGTGACACATCCCCTCTCTTTTAATATGAGGAGGCATTTTTGTTTTTATTCATATGGTGCATCATTTCTTTAATCAACAGATAGGTATTTGAACGTCCTCTACCGTCAATAAGCTCCGCTGGATCAATTGCCATTTATCATCGACTTTGCGGTAAATAATTCAGTGATATTTTTTGTTTACAAATCAATTAGGCTTTAACGATTTTCCCGGTGCATTCAGAAGAATGTCCCAACCTTCAAACCATTATTCAATTTCATATGCCGCTTTCAATAAAGATCCTATTAGCTATATCCAGTACACTTAGTGATGCACTGCAATACCATCAGGCATGAGTGTGAACGGATTCGCACAGAGCCCATTATGCCTTGTACCTGGTACACCGCCCTATCTATGATATTCTCATTCATTATTTAAGGTCTTTTACACAAATCGGAAAAATATTGTACGATTTAATCGTACGCCAAACAGGCACCAGCTGTTTTTTAGCTGGTGCCTGCTGGCGTTTATTCCCTTCCCAGTTTGAATGATACTTTTAAGATGTTAGTTTTGTAGGTTCTTCATTGATCGTTTTTTCTATTCGGCTGCTTCTTGCCTGATCCTCTTTTATCCATTTAATGAGCGATATCGATGCCATCGCCATTATTAAGATGAGTGGAACGGAAGTAATGACCACTACTGATTGAAGAGCATGCAGTCCTCCACCGAACATCATGGAAAACGCTACGAGCTCTATGACCAATGCCCAAAATATTTTATGCCATCCGGCTGGTTCTTGATCTAATGACAACTTTTTTGATGCAGCGCTTGCTAATGTGAATGATGAAGAGTCCAGTGTTGCAGAAAGAAAAATAAGGGTGATAATCATAATCGCAAACAAGGCTATACTGCCACCGGGAAGCCCCTGGTAAATGGCAGCGATGGCTGCTTCCCCACCTTTATTCTCTAAAATGTCAATGACAGGAACAAGTTTATTAAGTTCAAAGTAAAGACCTGTATTACCCATGATGGAAAACGCCGCCCAACACCCTACTGTTCCTCCAATACATTCAGCAAAAATGACTTGTCTTATCGTTCTTCCTTTCGAGATCTTTGCTACAAATATGCCCATATAAGGAGCACAAGCAAACCACCAGGCCCAGTAAAATATCGTCCAAGCTTCCGGAAAGCCAGAATTGGCAACAGAGTCGGTGTAGAAGCTCATACGAAAGAAGTTCTGTAACAAAACCCCAACGCTATCCGTAAATCTGGATATTATAAACAAAGTTGGACCAGCTAAAAGAACGAATGCAGAAAGTGCCAAAAAAAGGTACGTATTGATGTTTGCTAATCTTTTCAGACCCTTTTTCAGACCAAAATACGTGCTAACACAGAATATCAATGTCAAGGCTACTATTAGCGTCATATCTAGCATAAAGCTTCGAGGTATATGAAATAATTCAGAAATTCCTTCAGAAATCATCGGAAGTCCCAAGCCTAAAGCCGCCCCTATTCCTCCAACCAACCCAACCATGAAAAAAACGTCAATCGCTTTACCTAACCAGCTATTTGCTCCCTTTTTGAGAACGCCTTCACATGCTGAACTCAATTTCACACTCGGATTTTTCCTCACATATAAGTTATAGGCAATCGGCAAAGCAGGTAGACAATATAATACCCATGCGCTAAAGCCCCAATGAAATAATCCATACGTAGATGCCCAATCTGCCGCGGCAGCAGTTTTTGGTTCGGCCCCAAATGGCGGAGCAGTGTAATAATACGCCCATTCAATCGCGCTCCAGTATGTGATACTTGCACCAATTCCCGCCGTAAATAACATAGCTAACCAACTGAATGTCGAAAATTCCGGCTTGGTATCAGGCGCACCAAATTTTATCTTTCCATATTTACTGAATGCCAGCCAAATCAAGAAACCTAAAGCCGCCACCACAGCCCATAAATATAATGAACTCAAACTCTCGGCAATTAAATGATGAAGATCTCCGAGAATTGCAGTCCCTTGTTCAGGATTTAATAGGACAGGAATTGATAAAGCGGCAAGAATAGCTAGAGCCGGCCAAAAGATTGCTTTATCAACATTTGATCGTTTCATAATAAAAGAACCCCTCTTTCATGTTTGATACTATGAAAACTTTCACTTTCAGCTCCAGCTTTTATATTATTCACCTAACGGTTAATCAACGTATAAAACACTTTCATTTTATCAAACCATAGGTCATTTTTAGATTACAGACTAGCTTTGCATCGCCTTTGTGACTAATTGATGAAAATGTTTCAAACCGTGCTCGGTAGGAGAATATACTCCTCTTCCACAAGCCCTGGAATGTAATCCACTTTGTAATAACTCAACTAATTCGAAGTCTTCTTCCCGCACTTGATCGACAAATTTAATTAAATCTTCCTCGTCTTCAGTCAAGTTTTCATCAGCAAAATAATAACGGTAAATTGCCAATGAACTTTTTTCGTCAACAGGGATGATATGGCTCGTCGTCATATTTCCAGTACCTGGGTATATACTGATCATGGTGTTCGGCCAAACCCAGTAAAAACGTGCACCGGGACCTTCTTCTTCATCACTAGCTGTTGTACATTGATAGGAAAAATTATCACAAGGAGTAATATTATATTTAGTTAAATCGAAGGCCTTCGAGAAGCTAGGATGTGCAATTTGACAATGATCACATTCCAAATAATTGTCAATGATTGATTTCCAGTTAGCTTGAACAATTCGACGGTTTTCCCTGACCTTTTTTAAGGAACTAAGAAATGTATATTCATTTATGTTATTTAAAAAAGATTGATAATCTGTTTCGAAGGCTGGTGCATCCTGATTTAGATTTACAAATATCATCGACTGATGGACTTCTAAACGAATGGGAGTCATGCAGCTAGGTTTTTCGATATCACTTGTTTTGAAATTTGGAGTCCTGTTCACCTTACCATCTAAATGGAATGTCCATCCATGATAAATACACTGGAGAATTTTTTTATTGCCCTGATCTGTACGCTCGACTATCGCACCACGGTGAGGGCAAATATTATAAAAAGCATGCAACTCGTCGTCCTTGCCCCGTGTTACGATTATCGGCTCCCCGACCAAATCAAATGTAAAGAAGTCTCCAACCTTCTCTACCTGGCTTGTATGACCAATCATGATCCAATTTTTATAGAAAATATTTTCCCTTTCCTCCTTCATGACTTCAGGATCCACATACTTCTTATAAGGTAGTGTATAGTCCAGCCCTTTCATTTCTTCTTTTGTCGACATAATGGCAGTTCCTCCTTTTATTATCCATAAAAATAAAGACTTGCCCTGAATAAGGATACAGGTATTCCTTTTAAACCTCCTCTGCCGATTGGCTTCATATTTCCTTATTTCTGCAGCATGCTTTACTTAACACTTATGCAAGGATAATGCCATTTCGACCGCCCCCTATTATTACCGATATTTTACTATTCCCCCCTTCTTTAATGTATAAATATGATTTATAATTGACTCAATTTAACCACAATTGACTCATCCCAGTTATTATAGACTCATTTGAGATGAAGGGAGCAAACTCATGCAAAACTTAATGAGTAATGAAGGTAAAATTGAAATGAGTACGGAGATATTGAAAAAAATTTTAGATCATTCACCTAATGAGATATATGTTCTTAACAAAGATGCCTGCATAATTTATGCAAATAAAGCGTATGAAAGGCATTATGGAAAACAGTTAAGCGAAATAATCGGAAAACATAATAATGAAATTTTCTCCAAAGGATATTGGAAACCGAGTATTTTACCCTTTGTTTTGAAAGAAAAGAAATCGGTTACAATCAAGCAAGTTTCATATATTGGAAAGGAAATGATCACAACAGCTATTCCTTTACTCAACGATGAGCAGGAAATTGAACTTATTATTACAACAGCACAAGAACCAAACTATAAAGGGTTATACATTCCGGACGAACACGAACCAGAAAAACTAAGTGAAAAGAATTCTTTAAAAGAAAGCGTAATTACGAACAACGAACAGATGAACAATGTAATGGAGGTCTGCGATAAGATTTCTATGGTTGATGCGACCATTTTGATTCAAGGGGAGTCTGGTACAGGGAAAGGCGTGTTGGCTAAATACATTCATGATAGAGGACTACGAAAGAACTCGCCTTTCTTATCAATTAACTGTGCTACCATACCGGAGCAATTAATAGAATCAGAACTTTTCGGATACACCGATGGTTCTTTTACTGGGGCAAGCAAAGGCGGAAAAAAGGGTCTACTTGAAATGGCAAACGGCGGTACCGTATTTTTGGATGAAATAGGGGAAATCCCGATTAATATTCAGGCTAAGCTTTTACAGGTTATTCAAGACCTTGAATTTCTTCCTGTCGGGGGCAGAGAACTAAAGAAAGTGGATATTCGTATTATTTCTGCTACCAATCGAGACTTATTTGAGATGGTGCAGAAAAAAAGATTTAGAGAAGATTTATATTATCGGCTTAATGTAGTTCATTTACAATTACCGCCATTAAGGGAAAGAAAAGAAGATATCATTCCGCTATCTTATTATTTTCTTTCA
Organism: Peribacillus sp. NPDC056705; assembly: GCF_043656335.1. Classification (NCBI taxonomy): domain Bacteria; kingdom Bacillati; phylum Bacillota; class Bacilli; order Caryophanales; family Bacillaceae; genus Peribacillus; species Peribacillus sp. NPDC056705. The sequence goes on from NZ_JBHTYI010000013.1 coordinate 44,300, forward strand.
GTATTCAATAAAAAGTATCAAGTTAATCGGATTATATCGAAGGAAGTACTCGATATTTTTTATGAATATCCGTGGGCCGGAAATATAAGACAATTAGAAAATTTAATAGAAAGCTTGGTTGTAACGAGTGATGCTATCATTCAAGTATCTGATTTACCGAGAATGCTTCAACAAAAAATTGCTCAAGAAACACCAAGTCAAAAAACACCACATAGTCCAAACAGCACCGTCCAGAACAGAACAAGTCAAATGCTACAAGATTATTCATTGGATAAAGCGTTAGAAGAACTTGAAAAAAACCTTATTGTCACCTCATATACAAAATTCAGGAGTACAAGGAAGGTCGCTCATCAATTATCCATTAGCCAATCAAAAGCATCACGGTTAGTGCGGAAATACTGTAAAGATTTAGACCTTTATAATTGATTCATTAAAAAATAGCCAATCAAAACTGGTCATCGGGTTGGATATAAAAACGATGCTATGTCCTTTCTTACTTTTCGGCAGTGCTGCATCTGGTCTTTTTTGGACGTTGCCCATAAATCTTCTAGCATCCTCATCATCGGTGCACAGTATACGGATTTTAGCAATGGATAAATAAATCAAGATATTTGTTTCATACATGATTTACAAACAAGATTTGTAAAACAATAATAAAAGAGATCGCTTATTGTGGTCTCCTTCAGTTTGTAGGCAAAGGGGTTCTTAAAGTTAATTCAAAATTGATTGGAACAGATGTGCCTGACTCCTGCTTAGAAGCGAGTCCAGAGTTGGACCCGCAGGCGCAAAGGAGCCTTGGAGGCTCCCGGACCGCCGCGGAAAGCAAGTGCATGGAGGCAAAAAGACCGAAATTGGAATTCTGTCTTAAAATCCTATTTAGCAAACATAAGGTTTACAAAAATGAACACGAAGGTATTTCAACTCGTTTTTATTCGGATAACATTAGTCGTTTTGCTTATCATTTTTCACTGTTTTCCCAGATAAAAACCATCCGCCTAGAGCAATAAGAAGCATGACTGACCAAAAGATGATATTCCAAATCGGTCCTTCAACAAAATCGTGTGGGATAATGTGCACGGCTGGATGCGCAAGGGTATGCATTAATAACTTAACCCCTACCCAACCAACGATTAACATGGCTGCTGTTTCGAGGCTAGGTCGCTCCGTCAGTACCTTAACAAAGTATCCTGCTGCAAACCGGATGACAATTAAACCCGCAATCGCCCCTACTAAAATAACAATGAACTTGGCCCCATCCATACCTCCTATATCACCCATTGGTGTATCTGGCAAGGCAATTACAAGGGCGACTGCAGCTAAAATGGAATCGATAGCAAAAGCAATATCAGCCAAAGCAATTTGCGCAACGGTCATACGGTAGCTCTTCCCTTTTCCCTCTTTCTCCCCGTGGTCCTTTTTTAGTAAATGTTTTAATGAGATGAAAATCAAATATGCAGCCCCAATTGCTTGAACTTGCCAGACATGGAAAAGGTACGAAATAATAAAGATTGCACCAATCCTAAATATAAAAGCCAAAAGCAGCCCAATATTAATCGCTTTTTTTTGCTGTTCTTTTGGTAAATGCTTTGACATAATGGCTAAAACCAATGCATTATCGGCAGATAATAAGCCTTCTAAAAAAATTAGAATAATTAACACCCAGCCATATTCCAATAATAACGAAAATTCCATGATACCCCCCTAAAAGCATTTATAAGAATGCGTATGGACTTCAAACCAAGCAATGTTTTCTCCTCAAATATTGTCCCATCTTATTTACTTCCTTATTCAACCCTTCCGTTCCATTAACTCAATTTTGAATAGGTGGCGACTCCCCTATTGAAAGCAGGCAGCCGTTAGCTCTATAATCTTAGTCTTTGCCCCTTGATATAATCTGGAATTCCAGTCTGGTTTTTTTCAAATTCATCACCTTAAGATTCTTTTTACAATCCTATCCATTCCGGCAGATAAACTTATTGTTAAGATTAAGAATCCTCACCTTTCATAACAAACATAATTAAAAAGCGTTAAACATCATCGTGCTTAAATGATTAGTTACAACATTAATCCCTGAATAAACGAATAAAATTAAGCCTCTCCCCAAATAATAGGTAGACTAATCAGCAGGGAGGGATATATGTGGATGTTAAGCGTGTAAAACAGATACTTTCTTCTTCATCCGACATTGAGGTGAGATATAATGGCACCTCAGTATGGATTGATAATTTAAATGAAGATGGAAGAACGGCTACAGTACATTTGAGAGGACCATTAGAGGAAAGATCAGAAGTAGCAATTGACGAACTTAATGAAATATAGGGAATATATTTAAAAATAAGCTCCTCTCGTCATGAGAAGAGCCTTTACTTATTTCAACCTTAATTTTTGACCGATACAAATTTTGTCGGGGTCTTTAATTCCGTTAAGACTAACAAGAGATTTTACCGTTGTATTATGTTTTTTTGCAATGAAGCTAAGTGTGTCGCCTTTTGTTACTGTATAAGTTGTGGTTGTTTCGGCTTCCCATGCACGGATGTTGTGTGTCCTAAAAGTATTTATTGTATTTGTAAAATCCCTATAGGCTATATTCAAGTCCACCTTTGTACTGATGCCGCTTATTTTACCCGAATCAGAATGCTGCCAAATATCTGCGCTACGTCCCAACGTGCTGTTGTATCTCGCAATCCACAAAGCGTAATTCGTCAACCTTGATTCATCTAAACTATTTTCAAGAAAATATTTACCGGTATACAGCATAGCCATGTATCCAGCTTCTTCAATAGCTTCTAAGAAAGCTATTGCTGCATCGGTCAGCGTTTTTTTCTTTGCCTTTTTTTTATTTTCCTCAAGATCCAGTACAACAGGGTAATTTAAAGCAAAAGATCTGATTGAATCTAAAAAATAAGCTGCCTCAGCCTTTGCTTCTGCAACAGTTGCAAACTTTGCATAGTGATATGCCCCGACTTTCAATCCCGCTGCCAATGCTTGTGGTGCGTTTTCTTTGAAATAAGATAACTTAGAATAACTCGTTCCCTCTGTTGCTTTAATAAACACGAACTTCACGTCTGCCTTTGCAACTTCCTCCCAACGGATGGCACCTTGCCAATGTGAAACATCGATTCCCTTTATATATTCCATATTAATGTCCTCCTTACGGAACAACCCTATGGCGGTAAATGTTTATTGAATTTAACTAAGCCCTTATAAACACAGGAAAAATGCCGTCCTATTGCCCACCTTATAATAAGGTATTTGATGGAGTTAAACCAATAATTAATCTTTTGGGAATGAAAGGAAAAAAATAGCTGTTTCCTTTTGTTTTCAAAGATGAATTTATGCTATACTGATTTTATTAATATCAGAAGGGATGATGGGTGGCCGATGATTAACTAATCTTATTTTTTTAAATTTGAAATCGCATATTTCAAATCAAACGAAATAGGATTAGTCTGCCCATTTTCTATAAATTACAGAGCTATACTCAAAATAGCTCTTATTTGACAATGCACAGGTACGGCTAATCCTTCCATATGAATTGGGAGGATTTTTTTATCCTCCCATTAAGGAGAGGGATGAATTATATGAAAGAATTATTAAAATTAACCAATATTAGCTATGAAGTAATGGACGTAAACATTTTTGAAAATATACATGCAAGTGTACAACAAGGGGAAATCATCGGTATCATTGGCAAAAATGGTGCCGGTAAGTCTACGTTGTTGCAATTAATTAACAATGATTTAGAGCCTGTACGCGGACAAATCCAATGGCTGCAGCAAGACTTGAAAGTTTTTATGGTTGAACAAGAAGTCGTATCGCATCCTTCCGAAGATAAGACCCCTTCCGAAGTTAAATTACTTGATAAAATGCATGTACCAGGCCATGAATTCCAACAATTAAGCGGGGGAGAAAAACTGAAAGCCCGACTTGCAAAAGGACTTTCTAAAGATGCAGACCTTTTACTATTAGATGAACCGACGAACCACCTTGATGAAGACAGTATAGAATTCCTTAAGGAACAAATAAAAAATTATAGAGGTACCATTATTTTTGTTTCGCACGATCGTTATTTTTTGGATGCTGTTGCAACGAAAATTTGGTCGATTGAAGATAAAAAGCTAATTGAACACAGAGGGAATTATTCTAGTTATATGGAAGTTCGCAAACAGAAAAGACTTACACAACAACGTGAATATGAAAAACAGCAAAAAATGGTTGAACGGATTGAGGGACAAATGAATGAAATCACTTCTTGGTCGAAAAAAGCCCATTCCCAATCGACGAAAAAAGAAGGAGTTAAGGAATACTATCGCGTAAAAGCAAAACGAATGGATGCACAGGTAAAATCTAAACAAAAGCGTCTTGAAAAAGAGCTTGAAAAAGCAAAAGCTGAACCTGTTGAATCCGAATATACTGTACGCTTTTCAATTAAAGCAAAAAACAAGTCGGGAAAACGGTTTTTGGAAGTCCAGAATTTAACTAAGTCTTTTAACGAGCGCACGCTATTTAAAAACGTCAATTTCACGATACAGCATGGGGAGAAGGTTGCCATAATAGGTCCCAATGGCAGCGGAAAGACGACATTATTAAAAATAATTCTTGGACGGGAAAATTTTGCGGGCAATGTTTGGATTTCGCCATCTGCAAAAATTGGCTATTTGACGCAAGAGGTGTTTGATTTACCACTTGAACTAACACCCTCCCAGCTATTTCATAAAGAAACTTTCGAGTCGAGAGGGATTGTTCAAACTTTAATGAAGCATTTAGGCTTCACGGCATCTCAATGGACAGAACCCATTAAGAACATGAGTATGGGTGAGCGAGTAAAATGTAAGTTAATGGAATATATCCTAGAAGAAAAAGATGTGCTTATTTTGGATGAACCGACAAATCACCTGGACTTATCTTCAAGGGAACAACTTGAAGATACCTTAGCACAGTATACTGGAACGCTAATCGTCGTTTCGCATGATCGATATTTTCTCGAAAAAATCACAAGCAGCAAACTTATCATTTCAAATAATCACATACAAAAGCAATTGTATGAATCATCCTCAAAAAGAGATGATTTGGAAGAACTACGATTAACACTTGAAACAGAAAGACAAGAAGTTTTGGGAAAGCTTAGCTTTATGACTCCAAACGATAAAGCCTACACTGAACTCGATAAGAAGTTTAATGAGCTTACGAAAAAAATAAATGAACTTAGGGACAAATGACTAATCCATTGTAGCCTAATGTAACTGCTGGATTAAAATGCGAGAACCCTTAGATAAAGTCTAAGGGTTTTTTATACAGTATGGTTGCCGAGTTTTTTTAGAAAGTCCACGGTATACGATTCCCCCTTTGAATCTCCATTGTTACATGCTTTTGGTGCCATCCTATATTCAATATCCATTTTCCCTTCTTGCTAAAATGCAGAATCACATATACCCGCTTGTTTTTCTTCAAGAACATGGATGGATCATGGTACTCCCCTTCAAGAGATTCCATAAGAACTCATCATAAAAAACGCCATCAAGCACCAATTGGTTTGAGGTGCTAAAGGGATATTAGTAATTTTATTTATATTCAAATTGAGCAGCATACTAATGTCCCTTTGTTAATAAGATTTAATGATGGTTTTGTTTTAAAAGGGGGGGGGCTTTAGTTATGAATGAGGACATGCAGGAAGCTATGAGGAATAAATCGGGAATGTTTGTTGCCCGCTCTTTGGATGAGATTCGTTTTTGGTCAAGAATTATGAAGGAACACTCGTTATTTTTAAGACTAGGTTTTAGATGTGAAGATTCGCAGTTAATTGAGGAGGCTAATCAGTTTTATCATTTATTTGAACGGATAGAACAACAATCCCATACATTAACAAATCAAGCTGACCCTGAACAGATCAGGATATTTAACTCGGAAGTGCAACAAGCTGCTACAGGAATATTTTTATTCAAAAGGAAGGTATTGGGGCTGATACTCACCTGTAAATTGCCTGGTGCAAACAATTTCCCACTTTTAGTCGACCATACAAGCAGGGAAGCCAATTATTTCAGAAAACGATTAAAAGAATTAAATGAGGGTAAACTGAAACCACTTGCAGATGCCATCATCAAAGAAAATGTTTTCTTTTTAAGGATCATGGCGGATCATGCAAAATTCATCGGACATCTCCTTGATCCGTCGGAAAGAAAGCTGGTGGATATGGCGCGTAATTTTAGCAATGATTTTGATCAATTAGTCTTTCAAGCTGTTGACTTAGAGTCCATGAAACCGCAATCTCTAACCGCTCCTCTTTTGGATCAATTTCTAGATCAGAACCGTGTTTCCGTCGTATCACTTCGAGACTTTAAGAAAACCGCCAGAGATTTAATCGAAGAATGCAAAATCAAGAGCATTATCCATCCTTTATTGGCGGATCACGTTTTCCGTGAAGCTGAACATTTCCTTGAAATCATCGATATGTTTGAATCCCACCTTACAGGTGAAACATACAATTAATTGAGTATGAAGGATATAGAAAAATAACTGGTCATAAAAGGCTCTTTTCGTATAGATTGTTGTTTTAAAAACTAAACGATTTAAGGTTGATTGGAGCGAAAGTGCGAGACTCCTGCGTGAGTAGCGGGACAGGTGAGACCCCAAAGGCGTTTACGCCGAGGAGGCAAACCGCCCGCCCCGCGGAAAGCGAGCATCTGGAGGGGAAATCAACCACAGCGCTTTACTTTGTAAATAGCAACAAAGTATGCAAAAACAGCCTTATAAAATTGCTTTCATGGATTAATATATTCAAATAAATAATGCCCCTCTCGATTAGAGAAGGGCTTTTATATGTAAAAAGTTAAGAAAGGGAGTTCACCAATGTTTTAAGTTTCTCTTTATCAGAAACATGAATCCATGGTAAATCCAGATTATCATCGTCTATACCAGGCTGGATAACGCGGCTATATAATAGGTCACAAATACAATCATTTAATAACTGGATATCCTGGTCTGATATTTTCCGGTTATATGTTACATTAGCGGTTCCTGTTTGTTTATTCATCCCCCCTATCAAGCCTCTTTGTTTTAATGAACTTCTGATCACTTCTCTAATAGCCTCTAGACTAGTCAACGGAAATACATCAAGGTGCTTAACAATCATTCTAAAAATATCATCTTTAGATAAGTCCTGTTCAATATGTTGTCGCAATTATTCCACCCCCATTGGTCAAAACATTCTTCAAATGAAACGTAAAATCCTCCTTTCTCCTTAAAAAGGACTACGCTTACTGCCTTTTTAAGGGGCACTGCACTTTCAACTCATAAAAACAGATTGACTGACGGCTTTCTGCAGCGTATACAGCGCCTGAAGAATTTTCGCAAAGGATGTTCCATTGTATGGAAACTCATCTTCCCTAACTATATTGATTTTGTTTTTTGCAAATTAACAATCATGTTTTTGGTAAATATTTGTATTATAATAAAATAAGTATTTAATCTGTTACATTATGATAATGATTATTTAACGAAGGGAAAGATGCTTATCTTTAAGATCATCCTATTCATTCATATTTTCGCTGGAGCAATATGTCTTATTAGTGGAATAGGTGCTATGTCTTCAAAGAAAAAAAGAGGTATGCATACAATTTGTGGTGAAATTTATCACAGTGCATATGTTGTACTCTTTGTCACATCCCTGACAATGGCAATATTGAATTGGGAAAGCAGCGCATATTTATTTTTCATTGGGATATTTTCATATTCTTTCGCTTTTATAGGCTATCTTGCTGCTAAGAAGAAATGGAAAAACTGGATTGCATCTCATATTAGCGGGATGCTCGGTTCCTATATCGCTATTTGTACTGCAATTCTTGTAGTGAATGTACCCAATATAACTATCTTGAATGAATGGAACCCATTAATTTTTTGGTTTCTTCCAAGCATTATAGGTTCACCGCTGATACTTTTGGTTGGGAAGAAGTATAAAAAATCCAATTCTATCTAAATACAGTCCAAAAAGCTCCTACAAATTCATTTAACAAACCCCAACATAAAAAAAGCCCCTCGATCAAGAGAGGGGCTTTTAACAATGGAGGAGTACCACTTAGGGGGTAGTACAATAATATAATTATCGCCAAACGAATACATTTATATTCATTGTTATTCGGCAAACAAGTTAGTGTATAAGCTTATTTATCTGTGTAAGCAAATATCTACTATTTCAGAGATGCCAACCATGGTTTGTTGTTGGTAATTTGTAATCTAATCTCAATACCAAGTACAATAATTTGTCAACTCCACTATTCATAGCGCCCGCTTTTTCCACTTACTAGAAAAGACAAAGCTTCTTCTGCACAATAGTTAGCTAATTTACAGCCCTCTGCCTCGCCTACACCAGTTCATTCAATTCAGACTGGGCTAAATCACCAGCTGCTTTCACACGGATACGGGTTGCATTCCCAGGCATATATGCTAAAGGTACATCTTCTATGTCGACAATAACAAGCGTTTCGGGATCGGCTCCGGCGCTGATCGCTTCTGACATCGCTATTTCCTTTGCCTGTTCCAATGCTGTTTCCCTTCCAATTTCAGCTAGTGCATATACTTTTTCAATCTGCCCGCTAACCTGGGAGATAGCCGATCCAATGGCATTTGCTACACCTGAATGTAATGGGCGTATGACTTCAGATGCACCTGTTAATTCCTCAGGTAAAAGGATGCTTCCACCTCCAACGAGAATGACAGGAACTGGTGCAGCACTTGTTTTCATCTTATCAATGGCTTCTTCGACCAGGTTGACCATATTTAAATAGACTCTATTTAATAATTCCTTATCAAGGTGGGCCACTTTTGAAGCATCACCAAGTTTCACCTTTCCAAGTGCCACAGCAACATCAGTTGTCGTTAAAGTATCACCTCCGAAAATCAAGGCTTTTTCTGGCAGTCGGTAACCGACACTGTCCGGTCCAATTGTGAACTCTCCATTATCTCCTATGCGGATTATTGTCCCTCCGCCAAGTCCAATCGAAATTAAATCAGGCATCCGGAAGTTTGTTCTGGCTCCTCCAATCTCTACTGCCAAAGAAGATTCCCTTGGAAACGATTGTACCAGAACACCAATATCCGTTGTTGTCCCCCCAACATCAACAACGATTGCATCTGTTAACTCACTCAAATAGGATGCTCCCCTTAATGAGTTAGTCGGACCGCAAGCAACAGTGAAGATTGGGTATTTAACCGCATATTCAATTGACATTAATGTCCCATCGTTTTGGCAAAAGAATACTTTTGCCTCAATTCCTTCGTTCTTCAGGGCATTGATGAATCCGTCAGCAGTTGTTTTAGCGACATTTACGACAGCAGCATTAAGAATCGTCGCATTTTCCCTTTCCAGTAAACCGACTGAACCAATTTCTGAAGATAAAGATATTGAAATTTCTTCTCCCAGCACTTCTTTGAAAATTTCACTTGCTCTTAGTTCATGTGATTGCGATACAGGTGAGAAGACAGAAGTAATCGCGATCGAATCCACTTTCCCGTTGATTTCCTCGGCAATTTGATACAAACGAGCTTCATCTAATTCAACAATCTCCCGGCCATCATATTCATGCCCGCCGCGGATTAGGTATACGTATTTTCCGAGTACTGCGCAGAGGTCTTCAGGTACGCCGATCAGCGGTTTAACCGCTAAAGTAGCCGGTGCACCAATACGGATTGCTGCGATTTTGTTTAATCTCTTTCGTTCAACGATAGCATTTGTACAATGGGTCGTACCCAGCATTGCATACTTAATTTGCTCCCGCGGAACCTTTGCATCATCGATTATTTTTCTCATTGCTGTATAGATGCCAATGGAAACATCTTCCGTTGTATGCGATTTTGTTTCCGAAATGACCTGATTATATTGATCTAAAAGCACGGCATCTGTATGGGTTCCCCCGACATCAATTCCTATTCGATAAACACCCATTATGCTATCCCTCCTTTTTTCACTAGTTCTTCAACAGGTACATAACCTACTTCATAGCCAAAGTATCTTGGGCCTACAGCTTCAATTCCCTTTTCCGTTCGCCACTTAGGATGGCATGGCATTCCGATCACCACGCATCTTGCTCCATAACGGATCCCTTCAGTAGTGATTGGCAAGCCTGTTTCTGCATCAAGCACGGCAATCAAATCTGGAGTGACACAAAGCAAGCGTTTCTCTGTCTGTGCAATTAAATGTTCATTTTGGAATCGCACCTCGAGTTTTTCTCCCTTATACTCATTGATTCCCTCGAATGTTGCCACACCTCTAGCAAATCCCGCCTCTGTCTTGCGGTTGATATCACTCACTTTTCCACGGAACAATTCAAACCCGTCCGCCTTATTCAACACTTCTTTTATTGGATCAACATTGTTTTGCTTTGCAAGCCTTATTGTCTTACCGATTTGTTCCTCTAAACTTAGTATATTTCTAATTCCGCTTTCCTTTATATTCTTTCCTGTCATTGGATAGATGGCTGTCATGGTGGAACCGCCCATTTCAATCGTTGCTGCACGGGCAATCCTTTCTGTCCAGACATTGTTTATGGTTGAGAGCAGTGACGTATTGCCTTTCTCATCCGCAAGGACCATCGGCGTGGCTGCAATTCCATCCAAATAAAAAGTGACCATCTGCAATTCCGGGAATGCTCTTCCCATTCCATCAACATCCACTACAGGCAAGCCAAGCTTGGCAGCAAGTGCAAGTGGCACCATCGAATTCACTCCGCCTGCTTCAATCGGCATCGTTGCAAAAATCTTTTTTCCTAAATAAGCTTCGAGGTTTTTGAAAGCGGCTGTTGCTTCTTCACCACTTGGAGCTTTTTCCAACATTACCGTCGGCGCTCCCATCATCGCGGAAGGTGCTACTAATGCGTCATCAGGAACTTCATCCACATCCAACAATGTGATTTCCCCATATTCTTCAATTGCCTGTAAAGCCATTAGTTTACCAATGTAAGGATCTCCTCCTCCGCCCGTTCCGAGTAAAGCCGCACCTACTGCAATATCTTCAATTTCCTGTTTACCTAATCTCCTCATTCTCAAAACCCCCGATTTTCAAAAATTATGATGCGATATGATCCCTATTCTCTTTTTTTCCTTTGATGGATTTAATAAATAACACACCTGCGTAATAGATAATGCCGCTTATTAGAAGGGAATTGATAGATGGTATGCCAACTGTAATGAAATAGCCGCTTGCAAATCCTGCTGCCCAGGCAACTAGTGTAATTGGATTCAATTTTTCAGGCTCAGATGGCAATGTTCCTTTCTCCCTGCTTTCATCAAGGGCTTTTCGATACGTTCTAAGCACGAAGTAATCAACCACCATAATTCCGGCTATTGGAGGTATCATGATTCCAAGTAAAACAAGGAAGTCTACAAATCTATCGAGAATGCCCATAATGGAAAGCAAAGTGCCGATAGCACCAATTACAAGTGTAACGAGTCCTCGATTCATCTTGACCTTAAAAACCGAATCGAAAATATTAGTAAAGCCAAGAGAAGAGGAATATAAATTCTCGTTATTAATTTTCACTGTGGAAAAAACGACAACTGCAGCGCCAAGCCAGCCAGACGTTTGTAGCATGATGCTGACAACATCGCTCGTTTTTGCTGCATGGGCCATTAACACAGCGATCATTCCTACACCAAGTTCACCCACAAGTGTACCAATGGTAGTCATCCAAAAAACATCCTTACCGTTTCGGGCAAACCGACTGAAGTCAGGTGTGATTACAGCACCTATAATGAATCCTCCAGCAACCATTGTTGCACCCACGCCCAGAGAAAGACTCTCTCCCGGAGGCGGCGTTCCCATTAAACTGAAAATGGAATGATCACTAAGAACTTGATAGATGCCAATCCCTACCACCAATAGAAAAGCAGGAACGGTAATCTTGGCAGTCATGCTTAATAGCTTAAATCCAAATATAACCAGTACAGTAACGCCTAATCCGGTAATGGCAGCTGCAATTGGGAGGGTCAATTTACCGTTGGTGGCTTCAACCAATCCATTAGCAAAAACAGTGTTCTGTACTCCAAACCAGCCAATTGTACAAAAAGCGATGACTGCGCCAATGATACTTGAACCATACCTGCCGAATCCTGTCCAACGCGACAATAGACTGGTTGAAAGGCCTTCACGTGCACCGGCATAACCGATTAGAAAACTTATAACTTGTAAAATGACACTTCCAAACATCATGGCCCAAAACGCCTGCCAAAAAGTCATTCCGTATCCTAATGCCGCACCTAGCATAAATTGAGAAAGTGTAACTAGAGCACCGACTCTGACAATCATGATATCCCACATTGGCAATCTCGCATTTTGTGGAACTCTCGATAGAGAGTAATCGTCACCCAACTTTGTATGATCTTCCATAAATTCACCCCCTATGAATTACTCCTTAGCTTTATCGATCAACTTGGAGATTTCCCTGCCTTTTTAAATTTAATATCCAGAATATTCCGTTAATTCACTTTGCCAGAGTCGTTGGTTTTATTTTTCTTAAAAAAGTTTATGAATTTTTTACTCTCTGTTTAGAAGGTGGAGTCATGTAGGTCAAGCGGCTTTGTTTAACCCCCATAGCAATTAAAATTTCAAGCATCTTTGTTGCTGCAAATGCGGGATCAATAACCGGAACATCATAACCTCTTTGCGCTAATCGTTCCTGAAGCTCCGCTGCAACACCCATAAAGCCTGTACACCCTAACACTAAAGCATGGGCATTGTCATGTTCAATCGCCTTTATCATTTCTTCAAACAACGCACATTTTAACTTTTCCTTATCTTGAACTTCCAGAACAGGAATATTTACATATCGAATGGAAGCGACATTCCCATCCACACCTAGGGTCTTACTTATGTTCTCAATCATGGGCACAACATTAGGCAGCACCGTTACAATCGAAAAGGATTTTGCTAATGAGCTCGCAACAAGCATGGAAGACTCACACGGCCCAACAACGGGAATATCCAATATTTCTCTTGCAGGCTTCACACCTGGATCTCCAAAACAATCACTAATTACACCCTCATACCCCTCTTCTTCAGCCTGCTTTGCTTTTTCCAGGAAATTAGGTATACATAGTGCTTCATCATATTCGCTTTCAATTGATTCAGGTCCATAATCAAGGTTGCAAACTCCTACTTCAGTGTTTTCAGAAACATAAGATTTAATCTCTCTTCTAATTTCTTCATTAAAAATATCCGATATAACCGGCATGATCACTTTAATTTTCATTGGGATACACTCCTTTGTTTTTAATAGACCCTCTAACCATTTTTATTTTTTTGTCATGATTTCATTATTTATATCACCCCCTTTTAGCAACTAATCCATTTCTGCAATAGACCTTTTTATTATTCACTTTTGGACATATTTTCTCTCTATATCACTAAACATGGAGCTGATGAATCGATCTGCAATATGAACTTGTTCCATTAAATCTTGTCCCTCATACAAGTTTATACCCCAGAACAATCCATTCCCGAGTAAAACATATTGCTTAATGATTTGGTCCACTTCGTCGGCGGAAATGCCCGGATACCTATGCCTCAAAAGTTCCTCAAGTGAACTCGCCATCCAGTCATTAAAATGCAACAAATACTTTTGTAAATATAGTTTGATTTCCGGAATGGGTGACGTCACCAACGATATATACGCCATGGTCCCTCGCTCATCATCTTTGTGATACTTGACGATTCCATGAAGCATTTCACTAAAAATCTGATCAACTGATCGTGAACTTGTTTTAGCTAAAATCCGTTTCATTTCGGCTAAATGGTTATCAAGTAATTGTTGAAAAGCGGCAATAAATAATTCCTCTTTGTTTTTATAAAAAAAATAAATGGATGCTGGTTTTATTCCCACTTCATCCGCAATTTTCTTCATGGTAGCTCCTTGATATCCATGTAGTGAATAATGCAAAAGGGCTGCATCTATCAATTCTTGCTTTTTCAATTCATCCCCACCTAACGTTTATTAGGTAAATTATATAGCGTATTTTTCTGAAAAACAATAATTTTCTGAAAAAATAATCCGCGATAATAATTATTCTTGTGATAACAGTAGTTGCACCGAGATTAACACATGAACCTTTTGATAGGAAATATTGTAATCTAGTATGTTCTTAAACGATAATTCATGGTTCAAAAATTATTTTGCTTATAATTCCTAATAAAACAAGGTTGTTTTCGCATACTTTGTTGCTATTTACCAAGTAAAGCGGTGTGGTTGATTTTCCCTCCAGATGCTCGCTTTCCGCGGGGCGGGCGTTGAGCCTCCTCGGCGTAAACGCCTGTGGGGTCTCACCTGTCCCGCTGCTCCCGCAGGAGTCTCGCACTTGCGCTCCAATCAACCTTAAATCGTTTTGTTTTAAAAACAACAATATTTACGAAAAGAGCCTAAAACAAAAAATCCATTAATCATTTAATAATGAAAAATGGATTTTAATAAACTTTTATAAGATTCTAGTTATAGACCCGCATAATTCGTTCAATGAATTTTGAAAAATCTATTTTTCCAAAGCAAATAACGAAACATTTGGCCACAATTTCTTGTCTAAATCATCCAGATAAGGAACTTCATTTCGTACCTCTGATATAATTGAAAAATCCACATCATGAATTAGAATGCCCTGCTCTGATCTTGAAGCTTCACATAGGACCTCACCGGTCGGAGCAACAAGTTTACTCTTTCCGCAACTTCCCTCATTAACCGTGTTTACGCCAAGAATATAAACCGTATTATCGAGTGCACGTGCCGGAAGTTGAATATCCCATCTTGTTTCAGCTCCGTAGCTCCATACTGAAGGAACAATAATAAGTTCTGCACCTTGAAGAGCTAGAATTCGGCTTGGTTCAGGAAATTCAATATCTGCACAAATAAGTACACCTATTTTCCCTTTCGATGTTTCTATTGCATTATAGACTTTCTCACCAGGAGTAAATATCTCCTTCTCTCTTCCCCATAAAAATGATTTTCGATAAGTGGCAATGACTTCCCCTGTTGACTCAATTACAGCTAAGGATATGTAAAGGCTTCCACTTTCCCCCTCAACAAATGGGACGATGAGTATTACTTTTAACTCTTTAGCGAGCTTTTGAAATAATGAAACAGTCTCTCCAGTCGAAAACTCTTGCAACGATTCGAATTGCTCCTTCGATAAATAGTAACCACTCACCCAAAGTTCGGGTAATACGATTAATTCAGCTCCCTGTTTAGCCGACTCTTCAACCATTTCTATACAATTTTTAATATTTTTATCCCTTTCACCAGGGATAGCTTGTAATTGAACTGCAGCAACCTTAATCAACAAAAGCACATCCTTTTCTGCAAATGAAAATTATCAGATTTTTTAGAAACCTGTGTTAAATTTAATAATATTTTATTTCCTTTAATTAAGCAATGATTATTTCTTTTGGTATATAATTTTGAATTTTTTATTTCAAAAAATCTAAAAATTGTGTAAACTATAATCAATCCAGTTTCGGTTAGGGTAAATTGTAAGCTTTTACACAATATTTTTCAGGGAGGTCTTCATGAAAAAACAACAGAATGATTTAGAACAATCACTCAGTTCTCGTCACATGTCAATGATTGCAATCGGAGGTGTCATTGGTGCAGGTCTTTTTGTAGGTAGTGGCGCTGCCATACATAAGGTCGGGCCTGGCATCTTGGTTTCCTATGTAATTGCCGGTGTTTTAGTGTTCTTGATTATGAAGAGCCTTGGCGAAATGGCCACTTCCAATCCATCAAGTGGTTCATTCTCAGAATATGCCCGGGACGCAATCGGCCCTTGGGCAGGTACAACAGTTGGGTGGCTTTATTGGTTCCAATGGGTTGTCGTTATTGCCATTGAAGCCATTGCAGGTGCAGCCATCATCAATATGTGGTACCCAGGTATTCCTTTATGGTTTCTTGCTTTGGCCTTGACAATTGCTTTGACTTTAACAAATATCTATTCAGTGAAATCCTTTGGAGAATTTGAATATTGGTTTGCCATGATTAAAGTAGCGAGCATCATCGCCTTTTTGATTTTAGGCGTATCTTATATATTTGGATTTTCAGGAGAATCGACGGTTGGAATATCTAACCTTGTACAAAACGGGGGATTTTTCCCTAATGGTGTAAGTTCCGTCTTCGTGGGAGTCATCACTGTATTTTTCTCATTTGCCGGTACAGAAGTAGCGACCATTGCAGCAGCTGAATCAAAGGATCCTGTTAAGTCTGTCTCTAAAGCCATTAATAGTACAATTTGGCGTGTCTTGATCTTTTATGTAGGCTCAATAGCCGTAGTTGTGACATTACTTCCTTGGAATTCTGCTAATGTATTACAAAGCCCATTTGTTGCCGTTTTAGAAAACCTAGGCATTCCTTTTGCAGCTCACCTCATGAATTTCATCGTACTAACTGCTGTTTTATCATGCCTAAATGCTGGATTATATACAACATCCCGAATGCTTTTCTCTTTAGCAAAAAAAGGGGATGCCCCACAATATTTTAGTAAGTTGAATAAAAATGGCGTACCTGCCAGAGCTGTTTTTGCAGCTACCATATTTTCTTATATTGCTGTAGTGATGAGTTATGTTTCTCCTGAATTAGTTTTTCTGTTTCTCGTTAATTCATCGGGAGCGATTATCTTACTAGTTTATTTGGTTATTTCCATTTCTCAGTTGAGGATGAGAAATAGATTGGAAAGAGAGAATCCCGATGCCCTGAAAGTGAAGATGTGGTTGTTCCCATATTTGACATATGCGACGATCCTGGGGATTTCCATCATTTTAATCTCCATGGCTTTTATCGAATCTACAAGAAGCCAACTATATTCAACACTATTACTAACCGGGGTAATCATTGTGTTGACTCATTTTTTTGGAAAAAAGAAAATCAGTAGCGCAGAGGAGAAAAGTAAACTAACCAGTAATTTGCCTCCATTGAAATAAGCTATGGCGGAATATCATTATGTGATAAATTAAAAAGCCTTACTCTTCCACATCGGGAAAGTAAGGCTTCTTTTTATTCCATTTTCTTTCTTTGAAAAACATCAAAATGACTCCAGATGTCTTCCAAAACTTCTAATCGCTCGTGTATATCTTCCTGCTTCTCTTTTCCGACAAACATGATCAAAGCATTAATCAAGCTTAATGGTGCAACGAAAGAGTCAATGAAGCTAGGCATCTGACTGGATGCTGTCAACGGAATGTCCGCATGAGGAATAAGCGGTGAGAGAAGATTATCAGTAATGGCTATTGTTGTCGCATTTTTTTCCTTTGCAAAAGAAAACATTTGAATTGTGCTTTTCGTATATCGTGCAAAACTGACACCAATCACTACATCTTTTTCACTTAAATTATATAACTTTTCCGATGAATTCTCCAATGACTGCAGAAGTTCCACATTATTGAGGACAATTTGAAGATAATATTCCAAAAACACGCCTAGTGATGTGGCACTGCGGTTTGCGATAACATAAACCCTTCTCGCTTGTAATAAGCATTTCACTGCTTCATGGAATGCATCTTCATCCAATTTCTCCATAGTGGATTTTATGTTTGCGATGTCATCCTGGAAAACTTCGTATACCCCTGAAGACTCTTTATTGTATACCTTTTGGGACATCTTTAATCGCTCTGTCGTTGTCAGCTGCTGCTTAACGGAATTCTGCATATACTGCTGCATCTCTGGATAGCCTGAATAGCCAAGCGAGGTTGCAAACCGCACAACGGTGGCATCACTGACCCCTGCCATTTTCGCTAATTTTCCAACTGTAAAAAAAGGAACGGTCGTTTGATTCTCTAATATATATGTAGCTATTTTCACATGGGACTTGCTCATTTCCCCTATTTGCCCAGCGATGTTTTGATAGACGTTTGACATTAAAAAGAGCGCCCCTTTATTTATATTTATGTATTGTAGGAGTAGCTATTTCCTTTTTGTGAAGGATTATAATTTAACAATAGGTTTTTTCATCCTTTTTTGTCAAGTTAATTGCAAGTGCCATGGTGGAATTAAAAAAGGCCTGATCAATTAAAATCGCTTTGATCGGGCCTTTTGCTTTCTCATCTGACACTCAGTTAAGCTGAATTATTTCAGGATCCGTCCAATGGCTTTGTCATGCGCTTCCACAGTTCGAAGAATATCTTCCTCCGTGTGTACAACAGACATCGAATAACGATTTAGCGGCTTTGTATAAATACCTAATTTTAATAACTCATAGTCAATCTCTTTTCTTAACTTCGTATTTGCCCTGCTCATATCACGATAATTTTTAATCGGGCCTTCGGCTAAGATAATGTTAAAGATACTGCCCATACCGACTGTTTGCATGTATAAGCCATGTTTTTTATACACATTCTCAAGTTCCTTACGTAAAGATTGCGTCTTAGCAAACAAATCTTCCATTGTTCCTTCTTGTTCCAATAAGCCAATGGTTGCTAAACCGGCAGCCAAAATGGTTGGATGGCCATTGTATGTTCCACTATGATATAACGGATTTTGTTTATCTTCATTATCTGCTCCAGCTGTTAAAATATCTCGTCCGCCACTAGCAGAGGTAATCATCATTATTTCTTTTTTACCTCCAATGGCCCCTACTGGGAATCCGCCGCCCAGAACCTTTCCTAATGTAGTGATATCCGGTTTAATGCCATATACTTTTTGAGCCCCCCCAATCGATATCCTGAATCCTGTTTTTACTTCATCGAAAATAAGCACTATATTGAGTTCTTCTGTTATTCTGCGAAGTCCTTCCATGAATTCTTGTTCAGCAGGTATGAACCCTCCTTGAATTGGCTCTAAAATGACACCTGCTAATTCATGTGCATGGGCACGTAAAATCTTCTCGGTAGATTCTAAATCATTGAATGGAAGAATGACGGTATTTTCAATATAGTAATCTGGTATCCCTCTTGATTCTCCTACCGCTTTAGGAGCTGTTGCGTTACCTGCTTGATCCATATCAGGGTTAACACTCACTAATACTTGATCGTATCCTCCATGATAATGTCCTTCAAACTTTGCCAATTTCGGTTTTCCGGTATAAGCCACCGCGGTACGAATTGCAAGAAGTGTCGCTTCCAAGCCTGAATTCGTATAACGAACCATTTCAATACCGGGATATAACCCTACTAATTTTTCCGCCATTGTTGTTTCCATCTTGTGAGGCGTACCGAATATGGTCGTTCCAGACTCTAACATTTGTTTTGTCACAGCATCAAATACTTGTTGATGACCATGCCCTAATATAAGTGCTCCATAACATAATAAATAATCGATATATTCATTGCCATCTACATCATATAACTTACTGCCTTTTCCTTTTTCCATCATTATAGGATGTGGAGGAAAATATTTAATATGTGCTGTGACACCGCCCGGAATCACGTCACAAGCTTTTTCAAATAAATCAGCAGATTTTTTCGTTTTTTCTGATAATAAATCCTTATTTTGTAGTATCATAATGAATTTCCCCTTAATATAGATTTTTTTCATGCGAAGTATTTTATAAATAATAGAAGCGATTTTTTTAATTTAATCAAAACTTCTATTAAATGTGGGTATTTTCAGACCTTGATTAAGCAACCAGGTCCAGCCCGATCATAAGAAGATAAAAGATAGTAAGCTATACATTTTGAAATTGCTTCCACAACCATCATTCCCGGCTTCTCACTCACTTCCTGTAGTACCCATAGTGAATTTTCTAATTATTAAAATAAACATTTCATTATAAAATATAATATGAAATAATTATTACAAAGTCAAGGTTAATAAGGAGATTTTTGTTTATTTTTAAGATCTCAGGAATATAAATGCCAGTCCATTTTGTTGAAGCGATTCGACGAATATCTGATTTTAATGAGTAAACGCCAATTAAGCGCACCAAGAAATGGCGCGCTTAATCGGCGTTATTTATCATGCACTTCAATCATGTCTGTGTCTCCATGGCCTCTACCGCAGCATTCCAATACCACCGTCGTTATTTGGAGATGCTGTATCTATTACATATTTCCAGAGGTTCATCAGGCGGTGCTCAGATCCAAGGGGGAGGCTCATCACATTTTTAAAATCAAAAGTTCACTTTAAATATTTTCTCTTCTATATTTTGATTTACGTTCTAACGAAGGAGAAAATTTCAGAATACGTAACTGCACTTACATTGTTTCATAGTTTTTTATTTCAAATTCACTTAGGGGTCGATTAATCGACTTACTCAATTTACTAATAAGCTCTTGGTAATCCTTAGTATCATTTGGATCTATACCTTCCCTGACGTTTAGTATCTCGTATCGGTCATACTGTTCTGGAATAAGTTTTCCGTCTACATGGATATAAAGCCTATATTTGATTCTCAGATTCATAAAAATACCATCTCCTTTACTATCAGTTCGATATAAGGAGCTTTTTTCCTGCAAGAAAAAATACTCAGGATGATAAGTAGTTCGCATTACCTTTATACATTGGAAATTCGCGATGAGCGTATGCACGTTAGGAGGAACAGCATATTAATAAAGATCCTTCATTGAATTCACCTGAATTTTTTTGTTTTTACTGCATAAATTGTTCAATACGAAAAAACTAGTGTATATGGGGGTTTTTTAATGAATCATCCCGAGCCAGTATTAGAAATGTATAACTATCACTCGTGGGCAAATGGGGTCATCATCGACCGGTTAAATGAGCTTCCACCGCACATTTATCATAAGGAAATTCAGAGTGGTTTTTCGTCCGTATCAAAAGTGTTGTCTCATATTTATCTCACGGATTATGCGTGGTTTGACATTATCACAGGTAAAAGTATGAATGAAGCAATGGCATCTTCCAATCAATTAAGAGAAGAGGTGGAAAAGAAAAGTATTGAGGAAATGAAAAAAATATTTCTGGACTTATACGAAAGAAACAAAGCACTTCTGAGCACAGAGGATATGAAAAGGATAATTGTCGTGGATAACCCATATGCTGGGTTACTTAAAACTACCATTTCCGAATCGGTATTACACGTTGTCACACACGGATCATATCATCGTGGCAACATTGCTACCATGTTGCGGCAAATGGGGCACACTTCCGTTATGCAAGATTTTGGCCTTTACCTTTATTCGAAATAAAAAACCAAACTATATCCGATTCCTGAATAAGGGGATGTATCGATGGACGAACTAGTTGGCACTTGTGTTCGCTGTGCACGTAATGTATATTGTACTGCTGGATTTCTGAACGGTATTCTGTTAGATAACAAGAAAATCTTATGTTTTAATTGTAAGGATACTTTATATGCAATAATCAAAGAAGAAAGAATGGAAGATGAGAGTTAAAGGAGCAATACACCAAAAATAGGTCATGCCAATAATTTGGCATGACCTATTTTGCCCGATGAACAGTCAGATTGGGTCGGTCGTTTGCATCGAAGGCGCTCTTTAATATTCTAAATAAATTGGCACCAATAATTCACGTCTATAATGTTATCGTTATTGACTAATTCTGTATGGATTTTATAAGTTGATTCATCCCTTGCAATTCTTCTTTTCTAAATCCGGAAAACGAATGAATGAATAATGTGCGGCATCGTAGAAAAGCGGATGATCACTTTACTTATATGAGTCTCTCAAGTTCGAGAACGTGGCTACCATCTTCAATGAGGAGATGACCTGCAATATCTCTTGGCGCTGGTATGGCCTTATTTCTTAAAATCCAGGATTAGGTTTCATCCCAAGCTGATGACTAAACTCCGAAAATCCATTATGGATAACAATTCATTATGGAACTTACATTATGGAACTTATTAGATGCAATAAAGGTACCCCATCGCGGAAGCCGTGTCAGTGTCCCTTCCTTCACCAATTCCTCTATTCCTTTTCGTATGGTAAAGCAATTTACGTTATAAGTTTCACAAAGTTCTTTTTATTGTTCATCACACCTTTTTATCAATTAACTATTTTTTAGTGAATACGAATGATAGAATGTTAAAGTATTTATACTTAAGTAGAACAACTTTTCTGATACGTAGTAAGTATTATATTGGTGATTTTTGTTTGAAGTATGATATACCTGTAGGATGGATGTTAAACTGGGGGATTTCCTAAAAATAAGAATATATCCTGGTTATTGTCAAGTAAGTTGTTAATAAAGAATAACGCCTCCAAAATCCGTGAATTGAGGTTAATCTCCTTAAGATGTTGTATATCATAGGAAAATATAGGCTGGTTTCTTAATGAATTCGCTTTAATTTGTATAATTTTAAAAAAAAGCAGGCAGTACAATACGTACTACCTTAGCGGAAAGGACGTACCATAATAATGAATCACGACAAAACAGCCATCACTAAAATTCGTACGGGTCCCATGTTTGCGGTGATGCTGGCTGGTGCTCTAGTCGCCTTCTTAAATCAGACATTAATTAATATCGCATTGCCTCAGTTAATGAATCATTTTGAAATATCAGCTGCAACAGCTAACTGGCTTACTACAATCTTCTTATTGGTCAATGGGATTGTCATCCCTATCACCGCTTTCTTAATGGAACGTTTCAATACAAGGCAACTCTATCTTGCTTCGATGGGACTCTTCGCTTTAGGAACTTTCCTATGTGGTATTGCCCCCAGCTTCTCCGTCTTATTAATCGGACGTGTTGTTCAAGCTGCTGGGGCAGGGATTTTATTCCCTTTGATTACAAATGTGATTTTCACTTTATTTCCACCTAACAGACGCGGTTTCGCAATGGGTATATTTGGTATTGCGATGAATTTTGCCCCTGCTGTAGGACCGACGTTATCAGGATGGATTATACAAAACTACTCTTGGCGGGTTCTGTTTTTTGTCATTTTCCCATTTGCACTGCTTGACTTCATCTTTGCATTTTTCATCATCAAAAAAGTAGGGAAAACGAGTCGGCCTAAACTCGATAAAATGGGTGTAATTCTTTCCACTATCGGATTCGGCGGAGTTCTATATGGATTTGCTACAGGCGGTACCAAGGGCTGGGGCAATCTCGAAGTACTGACGATGTTCCTTGTTGGAGGAATCAGTTTAGTTTTGTTTGTATGGAGGCAATTTACTGTATCTCATCCTATTTTGGAATTTAGAATTTTTCGGTATAGGATGTTCACTTTAACGACAATTATCAACATCATCGCAACTATGGGTATGTTCTCTGGAATGATCATCATGCCAATCTATATGCAGAATATCCGTGGGTTTACCCCGATGGAATCCGGTCTCATGCTATTGCCTGGCGGGATTTTAATGGGGATCATGTCTCCTATCACAGGTAAGCTGTTTGATCGATTTGGTGCGAGATGGCTTGCCGTGAGCGGACTTGCCATCACTATCATTACAACCTATCTTTTAACGCGGCTAGAAACAGATACGTCCTATTCTTATGTGGTGTGGGTATATACAATCAGAATGTTCGGAATGTCGATACTGATGATGCCTATCTTCACAGCTGGATTAAATGAATTGGCACTTAGCCTAAATAAATATGGAACAGCAATGGTCAATACATTGAGAATGGTAGCAGGTGCTGTTGGCATGGCATTCTTTGTTTCCATCATGACAAACCAGGGAACGAAGCATGTTCAGGAAATCTTATCTTATAGGAACATATCACCAGATAATACATCACAAATGGCCATGGCCATTAAACAAGGTAGCGTAATGGGAGTGGATGATGCATTCATGATTGCAACAGGTTTGACCATAATTGCATTCATACTGGCCTTTTATATACGGCAAACTTCACCGCAAGAAGATACCATTACAAATCGCCTATCGAAAAAAAGAGCTTGAATAAACAAGGCTTTTTTCCAAAGAATAAAAATTCTATAAAACTGACTTGCCCCATCAAAAAAGAGACACTTATTATGAGTGTCTCTTTTTTTGGCCAAATTGCTTCATGTGCACAAGGTAACGGCATTCCTTTTGATCCTGCTGCATACTGAAATGCATCTGAAATTTAACCAACAATACACAAATAGCAATCGTAATTTCAAAAACAGCTAAGTATATATTTACATGGCTCTCATATATTTTAAGATAATGATTTGGACAAGGGGAATGTTTTTATGAAAAAGTTGGTTACTCTGCTTTTTTCAAGTTTTTGCATTGGAGTAGGTCTTAACCTGTTCATTGTCCCCATTCATCTAATAAATGGCGGGATATTTGGAATAAGTCTGTTAATCAAATATGTTTGGGGAATCCAAGTTAGACATACCATGATCATGATCAACATTCCCATATACCTTCTATACGATAAGTCTTATTTCTTCAATGCCATCCTTGGGTTAGCTTTTACTTCAACCATTATTGATTGGCTAACACCACTAAACGGTTTGGTTCATCTACCGATCATAACGAGTGCCATTATAGGTGGAATGACGATCGGGATTGGAGTTGGTTATATGCTGAGACAGCATATTAGCCCCGGTGGAGTGGACTTACTAGCACTATTAATCTCTAAAACCACAGCAACGAACCCTGGAATCATTATTTTTATTATCGATTCACTCATAGTAATTGCGGGAATTATTATATTGAATGACTTAAAGCTAATGTATTCACTCCTCACGATTTCCTGTGTCGGCATATGCGTATTCTTTATCAATTCTTTTAAGGCAATAAACATTTTTATAAGATAAAACCTACCTACAAGTACTGCAACAGGGAAGATTGATCAGGTATATCCCTCCTTCGATATTTTGCTTGTGCTGCACCCATGATTTCGCGGCGTTTACTCGTGAGTTTTGGCCATTTACTCGTGAGTTTGGACTATTTACGCGTGAATTCGTACTGCACCCATGATTTCGCGGCGTTTACTCGTGATTTCGCATCATTTACTCGTGAGTTTGGTCCATTTACTCGTGATTTCATGTTGCACCCATGATTTCGCGGCGTTTACTCGTGATTTCGCATCATTTACTCGTGAGTTTTGGTCATTTACTCGTGAATTCAGCATGTTTACTCGTGAATTCTGCTTATTTACTCGTGATTTCGCATCATTTACTCGTGAGTTTAGCATGTTTACTCGTAAATTCGTGCTGCACCCGTGATTTCGCATCATTTACTCGTGAGTTTAGCATGTTTACTCGTGAATTCGTGCTGCACCCATGATTTCGCGTCGTTTACTCGTGATTTCGCATCATTTACTCGTGAGTTTTGGTCATTTACTCGTGAATTCAGCATGTTTACTCGTGAATTTAGCATGTTTACTCGTAAATTCGTGCTGCCCCCATGATTTCAGCTGTATAATCGTCGGTGCGATTTCTGAAATCATCTGAATATTTTTTTAGAAAAAACTGCAGGCATACTCGCTATTCTGCGACTGTTGAAGTTCAATGATTTTTATAGAATGCATTAAAAAAAGGAAAGTGGAATATGATTAAACTGTCAACTTAAGGGAGGGAATGAGTATAAAATGAAAAAAATAAAAATTATATATTGGATTTTCACAGGAATTTTAGTGGCACTAATGGTTTTGGGTTCTATTCCTGATATAATGTCTGTTCCCGATGCAGTCGCTTTATTTAATCATTTAGGTTATCCTACCTACCTCCTGCCCTTTATTGGTATAGCCAAATTATTAGGTGTCGTGGCAATACTCATTCCAGGTTTTCCGAGAATTAAGGAATGGGCTTATGCCGGTTTTGTATTTGATTTGACGGGTGCTATGTATTCAAGCATATCAGTGGGCGATCCTGCCAGTGGATGGCTGCTTTTCATTATCGGATATATATTGATAGCCGGCTCTTATATTTACCATCATAAAATATTAAATTCCGCTATATCGAGCACTTTGAGCAATAAGGATAGCTTAACAATATAATAAATTGGCAACAAACTCGTCACATATAAAAGAAATTGGAAATTGAAAGAGTCCCGATAAGTTTTACCTTATCGGGACTCTTTTTTTGAACATGTAATAAAAAGTTGCCTATAATTTACTTACTTTTTTTGAAGACAAATAAGCGACAAGTATATAGCGTTCAGGTGCCGCCCCAATATAATCAAAGGGATAACAGGTACTGACGGTTAGCGTTGCCCGTGGCTTTGGTACGATTACGGTTCGATCATCCTCATCCACAATTCGAACTTTGTTGACTTTGTATGTGAACTCGCCTGCCGATGTTCTTACAATCAACAAATCTCCTTCGCCAACTTGCCCGAGTTTACGGAATACCGTATCTCTATGACCCGAAAGAACGGAATTGTCATTTTCACCTGGTAGTACACTTCCTGCAAAGTGACCAACGCCTTTTTCCAATTCGTCCTCGTTTGTGCCATGGAAAATAGGGAGCTTGGCTTTTAGTTTGGGTATATACAGTTCCCCGATTTCTTCACCCGTTTCAGGGCGGACAGGATATAGCTCTTTCTTTGTTATTTTTTTACTTATTGGCTCACTACTGGGTGGTTTCTGTACAGGTTCATTCACTTGGCTAGTTGGAGTATGAGTCTTATAAAGAAAGTAGCCTTTTGCAAACTTATACATATTGGATGTGGAAAACCAAACCCCAAATAAAATGATGGCAATTGCACAAGAAAGCAGAAGAAACCGCCTTTTCTTTAATTGTTTCATATTAAGCTTTCCTAATTCTTCGATACATCAAGCTTCCGAACAAGACAATGCAAAGCCCTAAAAGAGCATTAGGGATATAATCGGAAGCGGTATTTGGCAGTTTAGCCCCTTTTACAGTTTGATGTTCCGAATTAGTATGAGTGCTGATCTTTTGTTTTACTGGTTTAGCAACCGGTGCCTTTTCAATAGTCTTTTGCACCTCTTTAGCAGATTCCTTTATTTGCCCGCCTGCATTGGTAAGAGTATCAGAATCGACCATTTCACCCGTTATTAAAAGATCAGCCAAGAACTTCCCATCAATAGAGTAAATTGATATTTTCAGGTTAGCACCTTTTAGCTCTTCCAATTTCATTAAATCCAAAAGGGATACAGGTGATTCCGATCCGCTTTTCACAAGGGAATAGGATACCTTAAGCTTAAAGATGGAAAGTAATTCTTCATAGATTGATGCCATTTCAGCTATCTGTTCAGCTGTAAGCTCGGTTGCTACATCAAATTCCTCGAAAGCCATCATGCGGTTGCCCAATTCTTCAAGTCGCTTGATTGTTTCCGGATTGGAAAGATGCTCTTCCAAAGACATTAAGTGGTCTTCAAGCCTCTGTAATTCTTCTTCCGTTAGTCCGAGTTCTTCGAAAATAGGAAGGAGACCTTCGGCAACTTCACCATCCATCCCCCCACCAGTAAGGTTCCAAACAGTTTCTTCAAGATTATCTATGTATATATAATCGTTAATATCTTCACCATTTTCTTTCAACAATTGAAGCAACGCTTGTTTATCCAATCCATAGTTCTCATTAAAATAATCTAAGTTGCTTAGGTCCGCCTTTATGACATCACCTAAGAATTCGCTAAGCTCATCAACAGATTCGAATTCCTCCGTGCTAAAATCATAGAGTTCCAATGTCGCTTCGATATCTTCTTTTGTTACTTCGAAGCCTCTTACTTTGCTAACCTTGGCTAAATAATTGACAAATTCTTTGTCAAAGTTTGGATCACGTTCAAAATCGCCCTCTTCCGCATAGAAATAAACAGCTTCATCGAGGTCCCAGATAAAGATATAATCGTCAAGTTCTTCGCCATTTTCATGCAAAAGTTTAATTAGGCTCTCACTAGTTAGATTATAATCTTCATAAATGGCATCTAAATTACTTAAATCTGCCTTAATAACTTCGCCCAAAGCATCTTTAAGATCATCAATGGATTCAAAGTTTTTAATACTCTCATCGTAAAAAGAAAGAGACGTTTCAATATCATCCTTCGTCACTTCAAAACCCCTGACAAGGCTTACCTCTTTTAAATACTTTGTGAGTTCTTGCTCAAAATTTTTCTTTGGTGCTGCCGATGCCAATTGCGGGAATAAGCTAATTAACAACGTAAATGAAACTAAAATGGTCCACAGTTTTTTCATACTTTTCTCCTATTCATAACATTTCATATGTTTCTAAAAGATTATAATTCAATAACAATAATTTAACAATGAAGTTATTTTTTCCGGTATTGGAAATTCCTACCTTAATTACTTTGCTAAGAAACTTTTTAACCGCATATACTTCTGTTTACGCTAATAATGACGTATTTCCTCCTATTAATATACCGATTACAATAATCCCCCCACTTCTGTACCTCTAGATAAATGAATTTTTTATTTTTCGTATGCCTACTAAACTTAACTAAAGCGGAATAATCCGAAATTAAGCTTTGAGGGGGATTTGCTTTTTTGTAGGCCTTATTCTTTTTCGAATTCTAATATTTTCACTCTCGTGTTATTCTGCCTTTTCATAACAAGAAATTCACACTTTTATATTATTTCTCTCTAGTAAATCCCACTCCCCCTTAAGGTTACATCCATTACGAAAAATAAAAACGCAAATCCTTATGTTTCAAGGATTTGCGTTTTTATTGATTTATAGCGTTAACTTATTAAATTTCATTGCTTCCTTCACTAATCATAATTTCAAATTCTATCTCCATCAGCATTCCGGCATGGCAAAACCACTTACGATCAAGCCAGTACTGTTTAAGGATAAACATCTTAAACATTTAAATCGTATGCCTACTACCATAAAAGACTAACTGTTTTCCTTCCTGCTCTTCCATTTTAAATCCACGCCAACCATTTGCGATAATTCTTTGCTGGGATGCTATATCATTCATCTCAATGATCTGGATTTCCTGCCATGGAGATGCGTCCACTTCAGACAATTCCTTGACAAATATATAACGCAATTGCCCGCCATATTTCTCTTTTAACGCAACAATTTCCATTCCTTGGGCAAATTTATCTTTTAAACTGGGAATGTTAAAAGGCGCAACTGTACAGCATACATATCGGTAAGGCGACTCCTGCTTGTTCAACTCCTGCATGATCAACGTTGCAAGTGTTTGTTGCAGTTTGTTTCCCCTGTATGCAGGCAGTACGTTTGAAATTTCCTGATAAATCACTTCCGACAGCTCGTGTTCCATCATTCCGAAATCTCTCCCTAGATGTTCCTCATCAATAGGCGGAGCCAGCAACGCCCGGAATGCAATGAGATCCTCACCAACGAATGCTCCAATCATGAGCCCATTTCCTTCTAGAATATATTGAAATTCTTCCTTAGTAAGCGGTTGAAGTACACCTTTATCGGTCAAATGGTGAACGACCTGTTCTTGAACTTGTAAAATATCGGTTAAATCCTCCAACACTAATTTTCTGACCTCATAGCGTTTATGATTTTTATCCTTACTGATGGTACCTTCATAAATCAATTCCAAAGTTGCTCCCCCTTGGATGACATCCTGAAAAACTGTTAATTCAACTAGCATTTCTTCATTTATCGCTACACCTAATCCTGGTTTTTCATTCAACCTAATATATGGGACATCATAATAAAGATTCCCTACATCCTTGGTGAATTTCAATGGACCAGTGAGTTCCACGCTTGTGATCACCTTTTTTGAAAATGCAACATGGAAGCCAGCTGCAGAACCTATGGATGATTCTACCATTGAGCCAATCTGACATTCTAACCCAGCAAGCTCTGCTTGGTGGGCTAGCTTAATTGCCGGATATATACCACCACATTTCATCAGTTTAATATTCAATTTATCAGCTGCTCGTTTCTGGATAATTTCGCGCATTTCCCGTGTGCCCTTTAACCCCTCATCAATCATCAGCGGAATCGTAGACTTCGATTTTATTTCAACCATCCCATCGATGTCATCGGCAGCTACCGGTTGTTCAAGCCAATCAAGCTGGCATTCAAGCAATTGATCAATCGCTACAAGAGTTACCGCACTGTTCCGCCATCCTTGATTAACATCTGCACGTATAGCGATACTATCACCTACACGGTCGCGGACAGCTTGTATGCGTGCCACATCTTCACTGACATTGGTGCCAACCTTCATTTTAAATGACTGATAGCCCTGCTCGACCATAACTGCCGCTTCTTCGGCCATTTTTTCAGGAGGAGCTATACTTAAGACATGGGTAATTGGAAACTCATCATGATAACGTCCCCCGATTAGCTGGTAGACTGGCTGCCCCAGCTTCTTTCCCATGATATCAAAGCAAGCAATGTCAATGGCTGCCTTAGCTGTAGGAGCTCCATAAATCGCTTTGTCCATCAAATCATGAAGCCTTTCGATTTCAAATGGATTCTTGCCTAACAGTATGGGTCCCAACGTATTTTTCAACACCTGGTAGGTCCCTTCCAGAATCTCACCAGTCACATGTTCGTCTGCCACACCTTCCCCGTACCCAACAAACCCTTCATCCGTCTCAATTTTGACAATGATCGATGGCATAAATTCGTAAGTATGGTAACTAACCACAAAGGGCTCTTTAAGAGGCAGATGGATTGCATATAGGTGGATCGCTGTAATTTTCATTTCTAATACTCCCTTTCGATTCACAAGATTGTACGAGTTTGATATAGTTGTCGTTAATAAACCGTTATTTAATCCATTAGCTGTTTCACTTGGAGGTTAACAATGAATACAAGAATTGCTGTCATTGGTTCCACTGAATTTATCGAAAAAATTGAATCCATCACATCCGAAATTGCTGGAATTGATTTCGACGCCTATGTATATGAGAAACCTACTGAGGCCGGTATGCTTGTTAAGAAACTCAAGCCATGTGATGCTTTGTTGTTCTCCGGGGCGTTACCGTACTACTTTTCAAAAAAATATCATGAGCACCTTCCGATTCCTTCTTTTTATTTAGCACAAGATGAAATGTCGGTCGCTTCTTCCTTACTATCCGTGCTTTATCATAAAAAAATCTCTCCACATCGAATTTCCGTCGATGTTAGCAACGCCTTGATCGTAAAGAACGTATTAACTGACCTCGAAATCGAGATGGACCCGAGCTATATCATGGATTATCAGGAGATGCTGAATGACTCATTTGATATTTCACTGATTACTTCTTACCATCATGAACTTTGGAAGGAGGGTTTCATTGATCTTGCATTAACAAGCATCCATTCTGTATTTGATCAACTGCAACTTATTGGGGTACCTGCCATGCGCATGGTTGATCCCCGAAGCTCCATCTTTAAAGCGCTGCAGGATATTAGAGCCAATACAGAACTAATTAAAAGCAAATCTTCACAGATTGCCGTTTGCTATGTAATATCGGATGAAGCGAACGCTCATGAACTGGTAGATGGTATAGCACATGAAATACAAGCCTCGGTCCAGCTTCTTGAAGACTTCCACTTCATCCTGTACAGCACTCGTGGTGAAATCGAATCGTTGATAAAGAAAAATGGCCTGAATTATTTTTTTGACAAATTCAAGAAGAATTGTAAAGTTGGTTTCGGATATGGTTCAACCATTATGGATGCAGATCGTCATGCAAAGATTGCCCTCGGATTTGCTGAAAAATATAATGAGTACAAATGCGGATACATTCTCACTGAAGACAAAGATTTGCTTGGACCATTTCCACAGCAAACCAAACAGCAACGCTTGAAAAACGATCATCCCGAACTACTTCAGGTTGCCAAACAGACAAAATTGAGTCCTGCTAACATATCTAAAATCATCCATTTCAGTCATTCCCGCCAATCCGTCCAATTCACGGCTGCTGAACTAGAGGATTATTTACAGGTGACCCGTCGTACTACAGAAAGAATTTTAAAAAAGCTATCCGATCATGGGCATGTCACCATCGTCGGCGAAGAAATGACCTATTCGAAGGGACGCCCCAGAGCTGTTTATGAACTTAATTTGCCAGTATACTGGATTTAAATGTAAAGAAAGGTTCTTTTGGTAGGAACCTTTCCTCGCTAGAGGTCTCTTGCTTTATTGCAGGTCATATTTAAATTTGGCAAGTTTTTCATATAGGTAAAGTTGCTTCCTCTTCTTTCTTGATATTCTGAATTTCGGCTTCTGTCAATTTCGTAATGGTAAAGCCAGTCATCGCATAAATGATAGAAATAACTGGGATGATAAAATTCAGAATCGCATATGGTGCATAATCGAATGCATGTACACCAAGTGTTGCAAGGATAAATACTCCGCAAGTATTCCAAGGAACAAATACTGAAGTCAATGTTCCTCCATCCTCAAGTGCACGGGATAGGTTCTTCGAGTGAAGTCCTTTATCTCGGTAAGCTTTTACATACATACGTGAAGGAATGACGATGGAAATATATTGTTCTGAGCATGTTACATTCGTCGCAAAACATGATAAAACTGTTGACGCAACGACGCTTCTAGATGTTTTTGCGAATTTTAATATTTGCTTTACGATCGCTTGAAGCATGCCTGTGTTTTCAAGGATTCCACCAAATGTCATTGCAACGATCGTCATGGACACGGTGTACATCATTGAATCCAATCCGCCGCCGTTAAACAGCTTGTCGACCATATTATTGCCCGTATTAATCACGAAGCCGCTTTGCAATGCTGCTATTGCATCAGCCATGTTGCCTCCTTGAATGAAAATTTGTGATAAGAAGCCGAGCAGCACCCCTATAATCAACGCCGGAATGGCTGGAACTTTTTTAGCAACTAGAATAATGACGATTAACGGAATGATCAATAGAAACGGAGAAATGACAAAGCTATCCTGCAGTACACGCATCGTTTGTTCAATATTCTCAGCATTCATATCTCCTTTACCAAAATCCTTCCCAAGTATGGCGTATATAACCAAGGCAATGATAAATCCTGGAATCGTCGTGTAAAGCATATGGCGAATATGTACGAATAAATCAGTTCCTGTAAGTCCAGATGCAAGATTGGTCGTGTCTGAAAGCGGTGACATTTTGTCACCAAAATATGAGCCTGAAATAATAGCCCCCGCAATCATTGGTGCTGGTATTCCCATACTTAGACCAATCCCCATCCCAGCAACACCGATTGTCCCCATCGTTGACCAAGAACTGCCGATTGCCAATGATACCACTGCACAAATAACGGAGATGCTAACAAGAAAAAATGAAGGAGTGAGGATTTTAAGACCATAATATATCATGGTGGCAACAATTCCTCCGCCCATCCAAGCCCCGACTGTCATCCCTACTAGAATAATGATGACGACTGCTGGCAGGGCGAGACGTATTCCCTTGTACATAGACTCTTCTATTTCGTTCCACTTATAACCTGAACTCCAAGCAACAATAGCAGCAGCTGATGTGCCTACAATAAGTGGTATATGCGGACCCTGTTCCAGCCAGACCACCGAAATTGCCATCATTACGATCATGACGATGAGCGGTATTATTGCAACACCGAATGACATTTCTTTTTTCATAAAGCATCCCCTTTGTGATTATTTTTCATGACTCTATTATTTGATGACTATTTAAAAAGAATGACATGTCGTTAAATAGCCGTTAATAGAATTATCATAATATTTCTACGAATAACCGTCAATTAATATTTTGAAAGTTAGCTCTCTTTAACAAGACATTAGAAATCCATTACAGTGACTAAAAGAAAAAACACCAAATGGCAACCACCCATCCCAACTTAAATAAGATGCATTTCCTTTTTCAGTACTTTTTTGGCCATGCCAAATAACCCTCCATAACCCTTTTGGAAGGTTCTTTCTCTGAATCACAAAACCGCTATTTGGCTAAATCCAGGAACGACTTTTCCCATTTTTATTTCACGGATATCCGTCTTTATCTACCAGGGTAACAAAAGTCTTTTCAGCCGTTTTCTTTTCCTTAAATTAAATTCAAAGTTATTCTACCTTAACTTTAATTTTATTAATGGCTTAGAATATCCATATCCAGCGGTTTTTGGATTGCCGAATTGATATGTATTGTAGTGACTGGAAATGCATTTTGTTCATTGTCTTCATTTGGATAATACACATAATCAATTGTTTGAAAAGGCCCCATTGAATTTTGAATTAATAACACTTATCTGCTTTATCCACTTAACAGATGCCATTGCATACCACTGCGGAACTATTAACCTCAGTGGATAACCATGTTTAAAAGGAATTGGCCGATTATTATACTCATATGCAATAATGGTATCCGGATGCAGTGCTTTCTCGACAGGCACACTCCTGGTGTAGGTGTAAGCCTCATCTAGATCGGTCCTATTTCCATAATCATAACCCTCCACGACAACTCCTTTTGCCCCTTCCTCTATCCAGATAGATCAAGTAAGGTCCTTAATGGTACAGCTTTCCACCTACCTTGGCTAATAGCTCCCTTTCCCCATTGTTCTCCAAATATTTTAAGTTCGAATAGATTACACTTGTCTCCCGAGCATTCAAGGACAACGAGTTTTAGATGGGTATTGAAGAATGTCTTGCATGGATAGGAGTATAGGATCGGATACTAAAACATTTATAGGTAGCCTACAGTTTGAATAAGAAAGAGGCGGATAAGAAAAGTGGTTCCTTCTATGAAATAAGTGGTTTTCCATACTATCTATCATTATTGATGAATTGAACCGATTTCTCCTGATTTTCCGGGATCAAACTACGAGTCAATAAATAGGGTTTCACTTTATGAGGATTTGTCATAATTCCCCCCTGATAAAAATGAATCATTATAGATGTATACGTTTGTTACAGCTTGATTAGGTTATTGATTTTTTTGTGCTTCACTTTACCCGCTTCTTATCTTCAGAAATCCCACGCATTCTTTGGAATTTATAGAGCCAACTCAGCAGCTTTTCCAAAGTCCGAATCAAAGTGAACCAGGGTAGTAAATCAATTACGTCGACACCAGGACAGCATTATGTAGGCTATTAACAAAAGCCAGCTATCGAAAAAGTTATTGTAAGTTTACTATCTCAAGATAAGGACTTACAATACGAAGCCTACAATCCTACCACCAATGAATAAAAAGGAAAATACATATCGGACGTTTATTATATGCATTCTCCTTTTACTTCTTGTTAAACAACACTCCATTTTGTGGAATGAATTTGTCTTTAGGTTATTAATCCAATTGCATTTTTTAGAACTTTCGGTGCCTTTTTAATTCCTTCTGTTCCAATAAAACTGCTCGCACTAGCTATTAATAAGCTTGAAGAAATGAATTTGACCACATAAAAAATTCCTGATCCAATAATTAGATCTAGGATTAAAAACCTTTTAATTGTTGAGCCTTTTACTACATAAATAACGATTTGGTTGTTTTTCTTCCTACGCAGCATTGTCACACCCTTATCTTTTTCTAAAGGGTATGACAATGATGGGTTGTCATATTCTTTGGATCATGTCTTACTTATTTAATAAAGCTGCTTTCTGTTAGTACCGGGCATAACAAGCTTCTTAAATATGAGGAGGTCTTTTTTGATTAAACTTACTTTCCTGTTTGGATGCTCTGACTAATAATTTGGCTCAAAGCCTCGTTTATTGGTGTAGAAGGGCGACCAAGTAATATTTCCAAATCATTACTCGAAATTTCTAATTCACCACCCCTAATGCCTTTTTGCATGTTAACGAGCATAGAAATGTATGTTTCTGGCACCTCTGCACCTTTCATAATATCGGTATACATAGCATCATCGACTTGTTGTAAAAGTACTTCTTTACCTAACACAGTTCCAAGAGCAGATGTTAATTCCACTTGAGTCATAAGCTTGCCGGAAAGCTCGTATACAGTATTCTCGTGTCCGCTCCCGGTTAAGACATTTGCTGCTGCCTCCGCATAATCTTGTTGAAGTGCCCAGCCCACCTTTCCTGTTCCTGCAGATGTAATCCAAGGTGCTCCTGCCATTACACCTTGTATACTCCCCATTTCATTTTCCAAGTACCAATTTTTTCTTAAAATTGTGTATGGAATACCTGTTTTCAAAATAGCTTCTTCTCTTGCACGATGCGCTGGGGCAAGGAATAAGTTACTTTCACTTGCATTTGTTACACTGGTATAAGCAATGAATTTAACTTGATTACGTTGAGCAGCTGCTACTGCATTAGCATGCTGTCTTATTACTGTTTCATCATCCCCAACAGTGGATATAATTAAAAGTCGATCAATTCCTGAAAAAGCAGAATCTAATGTTTCTGGTTGATCAAAATCTCCATATCGAACTTCTATTCCACTAGCTCTTAATCCTTCTGCTTTTTTAAGATTTCGAACACTAACTGCTAATTGACTCGCTGGTACAGCATTTAATAACGTTTCTACAACTTTAGATCCTAATTTTCCTGTTACACCAGTAACTAATATTTTCATCTTTTTTCCTCCAATTCTATTAGAAAAGTAGATACTAGCACTAGCAATCTAAATAATGTGTATTGATAAACATAGTAAAAAAACTTTTTAAGTTTATTGATATACCACCCTTCACTTATACGTATACTTGTTGAATTATTAAGTACAGGTAGATACTATATCCACGGTCACAATAATAAAAGTAGGCATTTTTTTATGACATAGTCACAAAAATAGGACCATTAAGAGAGAGAGGGAAATTACAGTCAATGGCTCGATTTAATTTTCAAGGAGAACCCCCTCCTGAAGAACAAGAAGAGGTATGCTCTTTGACACTTACTCAAAATGTATTGGCCGGAAGATGGAAAATTGTTATTTTATGGTAGACAATTCGACAAACAAGAAGATTTAACGAACTTCAAAGGTTGTTACCGGGCATTTCAAAAGGAATATTGACAAGACAGCTAAGAGAATTGGAAGAAGATGGTATCGTTCACAGAGAAGTGTATAAAGAAGTTCCTCCTAAAGTAGAATACTCGCTAACACCACAAGGGAAAAGCATCATCCCAGTACTGGACATTATGGGAGAGTGGGGGAAAAATTATATGAAAAAAAAGAGTGAACAAAACTACTCCACTCCAGTTAATAAAAAAGAGCAATAGTATAAATTTGAATTATCCGGGTTTTTTTATGTTTCGAAGGATGTAATGAGTATGGAAAGGGGATTTTAATAAAGATGGTTTTTACTTAGACCCAGCTCTATAAATAGTCTGATAATCTACAAAAGGAGACAACTATGTTTATTTGGAATATTAACAAACTCGTAATAGCTTTACAGGAAGGAACAATAACTGGCAAACAAAAGAAAAGATACAGTATAACTTTTTGGGTACTGGTTGCTCTTACAGTGTTTTCACTGCCTGGAGTTTATAACCCTTCATCTATGAATGGATATGATGTTATTGATCTAATTTTATTTATTATTATCAATGTGATTGCAATCTATCTTTTAGTCGGTATTTATAAGAAGAGAATTAGGAAGGAATTAGATTTCTTCTTGCCCTTTTTTGGCTTAATGATTCCACTATTTATACGTAACAGCTTATGGACCATACTTTTAACTATCCTTGGCTCTATTTATATTGTCTTATTTGCCCCTTATCATTCACTTGAGGAAACTAATATTATCGATGCAAGCATTAATGCTATAGTCGAAATTGTCATGAACATTATGTTTGTTCATTACTTTAAGAAGATATATAACTAGGAAGCACCTATTTTGGTGCCTTTTAATTTGACTTCACCATTTCACTTCCTCCTACCGGCTCCATCCATATTAATTAAACGAGAATCAAAAATGAAAAAATTTTGCCCTCTTAACACGTTCTTGGTACTAATCTCTTTTTCTCCTAATAAAATTAATAAACTAACTATTTAGGAGGGGTATAATGTTTAATCAAAAACTGGAAAGTAATAGTCCACTAATTTATAAAATTAATGATGTCACTTACCAAAAGTACAATCTATATAAGAAACCATACAATCGGGAAGTATTCGTCATAAAAGATTACGGTGAAGACCGCGGTATTACCTATAAAAGTATTGCATTATACGAAGCAGTTAAAGATCATTTTGACCGTTTTAAAATTGCAAAAATTGTTAAAGAAATTAATAAAGACAATCTTTTGCTCGATAGTGATCTCATCCTTATAGACAAAAAAGGAAATGAGCTACACCTATCTGGTTGTAGTTGCGGGTATGCTGGTAATGGTGCGAATGGAACTGTTGAAATTTTGAACAAGGCTGGATTCGAGATAGATAGAAGGTTTGTTTTTTGTTCAAAAGGATTCACTCTTTTTCATCCAAATGAAGAAAAGGAACTTTATGGAGAACGCTTATAAATTATCTAGACAACTGTTTATATCTTTTTTGGAACCTTTTATCACTACCTAATCACCTATGCAAAATATAATATGCAAATGTATGAAATCTCCCTTTCAAATAAAAAAAGCCTTGGGAACTGAGAAATCAGTAATACCAAGGCTTCAAAGCCATTAATAAATTTACATTAATTGAAAATCACAAAAAACTAGGGAAATATCTCAGAAGAACAGCACTATATCTCCGAAATTCAGGATATATCTCCGAAAACGGCACTATATATGCGAAAATCGAGGTGTTTGTATAATTGATCTATTTTCTTGACCTTATGCCATTTTATACATTTCACTATTCCTCAAGTATGCCCTCCACTCGCTTTACTTTGTCTTCCATCTTGCGTTCTTTATCACGACGATCATCGATTCGGATATTCGTACAAACTCTAGCAAGACCTTTTTCAAAAGGTACTTCGTGCATCGCTTGGATCACTTCAAACAACTTAGGAAGGTCGCCTTCAATGATTGTATTCATGGGAGTCAGTTGAAAACGGATTTCTCCCTTTTCTTCATATTGCTTTAATACTCTTTGAATATCTGCCACATAACTGCTGACACTTGGAGTTTGTGTACCTACAGGAATAACCGTTACATCAACTATTGCCATTCTTATTCACCAATCCTTTTTATGTATTAATCAAGAAGCTTACATCATCCATCTTATATTGACGGATGTTTTTAACTATTATAACTTAAACTTCGCACCTGGGAAATTTGATAAGAGCCTTGAAGCTTGAGATTCGTAAATCAAAGCACTTCTGCTGGTAAGAAAATTACTGTAGAATCGTTGATTCTTAACACTTGTCCTGCTGACTAGGTCATTAGCTGCCTTTTTAATACATCCCTTATATGCTTACGAGTGGAACTAGATGCATTCCATTTTGCCTTATTGGTATTATAATTCCAGCAAACCAATCCACCTCTATAAAAATAGAGGTGGATTGGTTTTAGATCGATTTATTTATGCCTTACTTTTATTTATATAATCCTTATAGACTAAAACTGCAACAACAATAAAACTTAGACTAACAAACCTGAAGATCATCTCTAAACTAATCCATTCAGCTAAAATGCCTAATACAAATGCGCTAATTCCAACACCAATATCAAAGCTGGAAAAAAAGGTTGCGTTGGCTGCACCTCTTTTTTCTTCTCTTACTTTTTGAACAGTCCACGTTTGTAAACATGGCATAACAGTGCCATACCCTGCCCCAAATAAAATCGCCGCAATGATAAGTTGAATATCATTTGTCGTATAAGACAGGATAAAAAGTGACAAAAATCCTAACATAGCTGAAATAATGATAATAGACCAAGGTCCTTTTTTGTCATACCATTTTCCTGTAAACGGACGTAGTAAAGTTGATACAGTTGCATTGATAAGGAAGAATAGAAAAATATGATCTACTCCCTTTTGTTTACCAAAAAGAACCAAGAATGTAATGACAGCCCCAAAACCTAGTGTTGTAATAACGGTAAGTAATGCTGGGAACCATACGTCTTTTTCATAAATCATATCCAAAAAGCGAAATGGTTTCTTCTTACGCTTTACATTAGTAGGTGAATTTACAAATTGAAGCGCAATTACCGCTAATAAGCTCAGTACTACTGATGACCAAATTAAAATATCGAAGGAAAAAGAGTCATAGATAAGGATACCTATACTTGGTGCAATGATAGCCCCTACCGTTGTGGATATAGAAAAATACCCTATCCCTTCTCCTAAGCGTGTCTTAGGAATCAAACCCACTACTATTGTACTATTAGCTGTGGTTGATACCCCCCAAGCAGCACCATGGAAAAGCCGTAACAATAGAAGAAGCCATATAATATTAAGATACGGATATAGCATTGTAATGATCATTAAAGCTGCACTTGCACAAATGGCCAGACTTTTCCTCTGGTTATGAATTAAATAGTAACCTACAAAAGGCCTGATTAAAACAGCACCTATCGTAAATAGTGATGTGACTAGACCTACCTGAATGGAAGATGCATTCATGCTTAACAAATAGGCAGGCAAAAAAGGCAGCAACATTTCAAACCCAATAAAAACTAAAAAGTTGCTTATAAATAAAAAAAGAAATGATTTATTAAAGATTCTTTGACTTTTCATATAATTATTCCTCGCTTCTAAATTATTTTTCTAAGTTAGAAGCGTTTGGAACACCGAAACATTTTTCAATTGTCTAAGGTTTTTAGTCAATTGACTCACCCTCTCTAAACCCCTTAAAAAATTTATCAAACCATCATATCAGAACCTCTCCTTATAAACAAGCTAATTTTCAAAAAGATTTATTTATATGACTTTATTGTCATCACAGTTTTTGTCATGTGTATTTATTCCAATAAAAAAAACATCCTCGACAGGATGCATTAAAATTACTAAAACACATTAAAAGCCACAAGTACCCTCGTAACGAATGATTTTTTCTTTCTGCTATCGGCGGGTTAGGGGCTATGGAAGCCGTTCTAAATATATTAGTTTATAATATGACTCCCGCAAAGCTTCCTCTTAATACTTGCTCCTCATTCTGGTTTGTGCATAGGAAAGTTGCCAAAATAGATATTCTACCATTATCTTTCTTTTCAAACTTTTCGATCGTTACTTCACATATTATTGTATCTCCTGTAAAAACTGGTTTAATAAACTCAAAATTCATGGTACGAGCCAGTACATTGTTTTCTCCACCAACTTTTGTTGGTAAACAAGCAGTCAACAACCCTTGAATAACAAGTCTTCCCTGTTCATCAGGAGTAATATGGTGATTCCCCTCATCCCATGATACTTTTGTGAACAATTCAACATCCTCTTTAGTGAAAGTCCGTTCAAATGTAATAATATCCCCTACGTTTAAAGACAACTTTATTCCCCCTTTTATTTTTATGCAACTATAATCGTGTAGAATGAAACGATTGCCGCCATGGTAATTCTTGAAATTTTTTTAGTTTAGATATTCGTGGTAGCGTCTAGTGTGAAATCATTTAAAATGCTGTAATATTTACCACTTTTCATTTTAAATGTGACATATATTCAAATGCCGTTATTCAATATACGCCTTTAAAACAATAAAACAGTAAATTAAAAAAGGTGTAATATTCATGAGGAAAATTCCTTTCAAGTAACCCATATATTACATCTTAAAATAAATTGATATATAGTATATTATTGCAGGATTATTAGGATAACTTCACAGAAAACATATCATTATGATTCAAAAAGAACATAGCTTAATTTTTCTAAGTTACATAATCAACCGTTTTGATAATGCTTGGAAATCCGTATAATCCTCAGATGCTGCCCTCTATAAAAAACTTACCCATACTATATGCGTAAAAAGTTATTTGGATAAACATGTTTTTTTCTATTTTCAATTAAAGCAATACAGTAAGCCAATCGCTCTACCCCTAGTTTAATTTGACTCTCGTTCACTTGTGAGATGCATAATCGAACGAGATTTTCCTTTTTATATTCTGCTAAAAACATTCTAGAGGCATCATCAACATATATATGCTGCTCGTTTAACATATGAACCACCTGTTTTGCTTTCACATTTTCGGGCAAACTGATGGAAAGATAGAAACCGGAAGTCGGTTTTGAAAAAGAAGTATTGGCCGGCAGAAATAATTGACATGCTTCTTGAAGGATTT
Source organism: Peribacillus sp. NPDC056705 (assembly GCF_043656335.1). Taxonomy (NCBI): domain Bacteria; kingdom Bacillati; phylum Bacillota; class Bacilli; order Caryophanales; family Bacillaceae; genus Peribacillus; species Peribacillus sp. NPDC056705. Next base: position 86,078 of record NZ_JBHTYI010000013.1, read on the forward strand.
GCATTTTAGTCCTATATAGCTCTTTAACTTTTTTGAGATGGCTATTAAACATACCGCTCTTTAAATAGATTTCCAGCGCACCTTGAGAAAGAGCTGAACTATTAAAATCCGAACTGAATTTATATCGTATGAAATTGTTAATCATTAATGCAGGAAGAACGACAGTACCAATCCTTAACCCAGGGAGAAAAATTTTCGAAAGGCTTTTAATATAAATCACTCTCCCAGAGGGATCAAAAGAAAATAATGGATCTGATTTTGGATTTGGATCAAGGTCTCCTAATATATCATCCTCCACTATATATACATCGTATTTTTCAGCTAACTCCACGATTTTTTTCTTTTCGCTATTCGTATAACAATGTCCTAGTGGATTGTGAAATCTAGGGATAATATAGAAAAATTTTATATCATTATTTCGAAAAATGTATTCCAGACGATCAAGATCAATCCCTTCCATTGATAATTCAATTCCAAAGGTAGTAGTTTGGTGTAGATTGATTGACTCAATGAATCCGAAATAAGTAGGCTGTTCAATTAGAATATTGTTTTTTCCATTTGGAAATGGCATAGACACTAATAAATTAAGGGCTTGCTGGGAGCCAGATACAACGACTAATCTTTCTGGTTGAGTGAAAACCTGTAAATTTTGCAGATATTTCACCAACTGTACTCGTAATGAGTAAAGCCCTTGTTGATCAGAGTATGTAAAAAGCTCTTCTTTATAATGGTCAATTGCTTGATTCATACAATGTTGAAATTCCACATAAGGCATAACATTTTTATCTGGACCTGCAGACAAAAAATCAATTACCCCATTTTCTTCCGGCGCTTTTTGGTATTCATTCACAACATAGTAGCCGCTTTTAGGAACAGAATAAATTAAATGCTCTTTTTCAAGTTCTACGTATGCCTTAATGACCGTATTTTTGCTACATGAAAAATACTCAGATAACTGACGAACAGAAGGCAGTTTACTGCCAGCAATTAGCGAACCATCTTCTAATCGAAGCTTAATGTCTTCCATTATCTTTATATATTTTGAATTCATTTAATGCCCCCCTCCAACTGTACCAGGACAGATAGGTAAAAAAATGGTTTATTTTTATTGAATGGAATCATAGTATGTTAATTATATCAAAACTGTTTTTAAAATAAGAAAAAAAACGGTACAGATGGGTACAAAGTATAAATGGGAGGCTAGAGAAGATGCGGGGAGTAACAAGGGAAAAATTCGGATTATTATTAGGATTAGTGGGGGTCATTTGTTTTAGCTTAACACTTCCTTCTACAAGTATTGCAGTAGAATATTTTGGGACTACGATTGTTGGTTTAGGAAGAACAGTTGTAGCCGCTATTTTAGTAGCCGTTGTACTAATTGTTCGAAAGGAAAAACTACCTTCTCCTCACCAATTCAAACGACTACTCATTGTTGCTTTTGGTGCAGTTTTAGGATTTCCTCTCCTCACTTCTTGGGCAATGGAATCCTTGCCTGTTTCTCATGGAGCTGTGGAATTAGCTCTGTTACCGTTAGCGACAGCCGGATTTGCTATATTTAGGGCAGGTGAATTCCCCTCTCTCAAATTCTGGATTTCAAGTATGTTCAGCTCTTTAGCGGTAATTATGTATGCCCTTCATCTTGGATTCGGCCAATTGCAATTTGCCGATTTAGCTTTACTGGCAGCAGTGATCATTCTGGGACTTAGCTACGCAGAAGGGGGAGAATTAGCGAAAGAATTAGGTAGCTGGCAAGTGATTGCCTGGGCAATTATGATTGGTGCTCCATTTTTCATTATTCCAGTTGGGCTGAATCTGACAACTGAAATGCTTCATGCCCCAATACAAGCTTGGATTAGTTTTATTTATCTCGCAGTGGTTAGCCAATTTCTAGCATATGTTGCTTGGTATAGCGGAATGGCTTTGGGCGGGATAGCAAGAGTTAGTCAGATTCAATATTTACAACCATTTTTGATGATTCTATTTGCAACAGTATTTCTAGATGAATCCATCACAATTTTCACTCTTGTAATAGCAGTGATTGTTGTCTTTTCTGTTATATTAGGCAAAAATGCTCCCGTATCAAAAAACGGAGCTGTATCAAAAAAAAGCTAACTCAATGAAAGTTAGCTTATAGAAGACTAAATTTTATAGATGAGAAGTTGTCGACTTATCTTTTGAAAAACATCAAAATTCATACCGTCTTAGTAATTTTCCTGACCTGCATTGTTATACAGCAGCGCCCACATGAAATGCTATCGAAGTACGAAGCTCCTGACAGTTCATACAGTTTGCAAGATGTAGATGCTGGGTTTCTCGCTGGTATGAACAAAGGAGTTCAAGGATGCAAAATAAAAAGCAACAAAATGAAGGGAAAGCTAAGTTTAGTCAAAATCATCCATTGCAAAGACAAAAGTTAAATGTTAACCAACTGGAACAAATTCCAAATGCGAATGAGCAACAGATTTCACTATTAATGAAATCAAATCTAAAAAAATAACATGAATGTTACTGCACTAACGGGAGTGTTGATCACATAAGGATTAACGCTCTTTTCCTTTTTGCACATTAGGAATCTTCTGGCTTAAATTTCATTTTGTAAAATACTTATTTGTAAAAGCTTTAATATTCTTTGGTCTTCCATATCTCTACTTCTTAGCTTCACTGGCTTTTTAACCGGTTTCTTTTTCTCATCATGGATCATCGTTCTCACCCCAATGAAAAAAGCACCCAAATTAATGGATGCCTTCTCCTTTTATTCATCAATTTTGACTTCTTTCAATAGATCATTTCTATATGAAATTGCATCTCGTTCAAAAACTTTTTTAAACCTATCTTCGTACTCTTCGCGGGTTATTAGTCCTTTTTCACCCAGCAATTCTACTATAGCTCTAACCCTTACTCTACTGGACACTAATTCGTTTGTCATATTGGATAATAAAATACTGATTTTCTCATAATCATCATTCATTTTTTCATCCCCTTTGTTTAACTAATTTGACAAAAGGGACAAATTCCCTGCAAAGAAAAGCACCCCAAATAATAGATGCTGTTTTTCATTAGGGAAAACATATAAAATAAGGGTGCGCTGTCAGTTCCTCTTTTACACCCTCATTTAACCATGAGTCATCATAGCACCCACCACAATCACACCCGATTATGAAAAACTTTATTGTTCTTCCGCTGTCTTACAGGCAGTTTAGATCGTAATTTAGCAACTTAGATTGTACTGGTGTCAATAACAAATCGATACTTTACATCTGATGCTAAGACACGCTCATATGCTTCATCAATTTGATCAGCAGAGATTACTTCAATCTTTGGAAAGATATGATGTTTTGCACAGAAATCCAACATTTCCTGAGTTTCACGTTTGCCACCAATCGCGGAACCTGCAAAAGAACGGCGATGACCGATAAGGGATATCACGTTAAGGGACAATGGCTCTCCAGGAGCACCGACATTCACCATAATGCCATCAAGGTTTAGTTATTCCATTGGTTCTTTTGTCTTTTTTCGTATAAAACCTATATTAGATAACTAATTAAAATAACTAAAGTCGCTATTGCTCCCTAAAAGATTGCCGGTAATAAAAAAGGGTTTTTACGATTGTTAATTAGAGAATAAGGAAGTTATAAAATACAGGGAAAAGAAAATCATTATATTACGATACACAAAAATTCCTCCTTTATCCATATGTTCCTCTTTTTATAAAAATTTTAAATCGTTCGAATTCCAAGTATTACATTATAATTCTTCATCGCTATGATTTACTTTTTGGGGTGTAGGCGTTAATGTAACCGGATATATTCACAACAAAAGTGATATGGATGCGACAGATAATCAGGTTGCAGCAGAAGATAATAAATGTTTAGGTACATTAATACTCATCTCTGACGAATTCACTACTGTTCAATCTGGCAATAAGAGTAGCATTGACCTAGGGTTTCCTTCATTCCCGAGTAATATGATTAAAGAAATAGATCACGCAGAAATTAAAGCATTTCTTTATTAATTTTTGAAGAAAAACAATGAACATAAACATCAAGGCTTACTTAAAGGAACAAGATGTTTACAGAGTAGAAGTTTCCATTACATATCCTAGGTGTGAACCTAAACATCCGCCTTTTCTTTGCATACTCTATATCAATGAAGAATAGGGGAGGAGCCTCAAAAAATGTATTATATATACACAGATGAAGATATAAATTTAAACGATATAAGAAGACGTATTGGTTTTGGTGGTGGAGGTCACTTTGGAGGTTTTGGGAGGCCTTTTGGGTTCGGGAGACGACCTTTTGGGTTTGGGAGACCATTTGGTTTTGGGTTTCCTTTTTTAGGTGGTCTCGCTGCCGGAGCTTTGCTTGCAGGACCTTTTTATGGGGGCTATGGTGGGTATTATGGATATGGATATGATGGATATGGATATCCAGGCTATGCACCATATCCGGACCCATATTTATATTACACTTATTGAGAAAAAAAGTATGCGACTAATAACAAGAACGAATTTGGATTTGTAAAGATAATCTACTTTAAAAGCCCTTCTCACATTGAGAGGGGTTATTGTAAATGTGTTAAATGTGGTTCGTAACAGGAAATATAAAACATAAATAATGTTGGTATTCCTAGGTAATAACCTAAACTTCTTCCTTACCTTTGCATACTCTAAATCAAATTGAAAAACAGGGGTGAGATTACTTGGAATGTGTGAATTAAATGCAGATATAAATATAGTTGATTTAAGGAGAATTACTTTAGGTGTTATTGGTCCCATTGGAGGGGTTGAACACATTGGTAGTGTTGGACATGTTGGTAGTATTGGGCATGTTAGTCCGGTTGGTAGTATTGGATATGGTGGTCCCATTGGAGATTATGTTGGTATTGGTATTAGCTATGGATTTCCTTTCGCAGGGGAACTTGCTGGTGGAGCATTTCTTTCAGAGCCCTTTTATGATGGAATTGGTGAATATGGATACCCCGGATATGCTCCATATCCAGATTTTTTTTCATACTATACTTTTTGAGAAAAAAAGTTAGTGACTAAGATCAAAACGAATAAGAAAAATCCCTCCTTAGCTTGGCTTGATCTACCTATTTATATTTAAATATATTAAATGATTTAATACATAGAAATGTCATTTTAGTGCAAATTTCAACAATCTATGGTTCTTGTAAAATACTATAAACTTTGGATAGGTCATCCAGACGCTGGTCCAGTAGTAACCCAAACTTTCACAGGGAGTTTCAGTAATAAGACACCAACAAAAAGTTCACTATATCTCGTTTAGGTCTTAAAGACTGGAACAGTAATCCAGTTAGTTTACAAGTTAATATGCCTATCACGAATTATGGTGATTGGGAAGCCAAATTATTAACGTATATCATTAATGAAATAACATTCAATCGAATAATACAAAAATGCCCCTCTCGATTCGAAAAGGGCTTTTATTAATCCTTAACGATTACACTAATGATATCACTGAAGAATATACTCAAAGTTAAGGAGATGGGTATTTTTTAAAGGTTTGATCTATTGCCATATCCGATGCCCTTCTTCCGAAGCCAATGCATTTGCTTTGGTAACATGAACAGTGCCAAATGGATGGTTAGGAGGAGCATATATCGAATAAAGTTTTAGAGGAATGTTACCAGTATTGGTTACATTATGCCATGTGCCAGCAGGTATCATTATTGCAAAATCATCATGGACGTTTCGTACAAAGTTTAAATTATCCTGTCTATTCCCCATTTGAACAACCCCTTGACCTTGCTCAATACGCAAAAATTGGTCAACATTAGGGTGAATTTCCAAACCAATATCTTCACCAGCTTTAAGACTCATCAGTGTAACTTGCAAATGTTTTCCTGTCCAAATAGCAGTACGATAGGTAGTGTTTTGTTTCGAAGCCTCGTTGATATTTACTACAAATGGTTTTGGTCCATAATCTTTAGCCTCAGTATGATTTCTTCCGTTTGATGTTTGTAAAAAACCCAATTGATTAGCATTATTAACACGCCTATAATCAGGATTTCTCATAGGTACATTAACATAATAAGGATTTTGATATTCATAGGGATGGATATAAGGAACATAATACATTTTTCTCAATCCTTCAGTTTTTAAAATTATCTTATGCACTTATTGAGTAAATGTACTATTAACAGAGCCATAAATAAAAAAACCATCTCGATGAAAAGGGATCGATGGTTTTATTCCGAGGGTTATTGAGAATGTATTCCTTCAATTAATTTTTATTTATCGCAAAAATGTATGCCTAGGATGTATTCATAATAAAAAGCCGCCCAATGAGATGAACAGCAACAAAAGCAAGAGCAACTTCAAGCTCAACTTCAAGCCCAGGCTCAACTTCAGGCCAAGGCTCAAAATGATACCGATACTATTTCAAACGTAGGTAATCCAGTTGTGAATGTAAATGTATCCTATGATACTCTCTAGTAATATCAGTTAGTGTCATAGTGAAATTAAATGCCGGAGATAGCGTAAACGTTTTTGCTTCAAGTACAACTCCGGATGTCCTTTTGCCAAGGAAAGCAACTCGCTTGAGTGAGCTAGATCCCCAAAGGCTTAAATATGAGTAATGTTACAGACTACCTGGAAAAGTTGGTTATAGCAGGGAGTGCGGTAGAGGTACCTACATTCACTCCAACTACCATTCCGGTTTTTTTTGCATCTAGATTTTGGGTTTATGCCAATTAAAGAACATTAAATATGAAATATGTTCAGAAAGACAGCGTTGCTATAACTTCTGATGTTTACGCACATATAAGCAAAAAACTCGAAAAGAAAACGTAGACAAGTTTGAGGAATACACCAAAGGAAATCATTGATTAAATTTTTTTGTTGAATTTGGTGGGCAAATATCAATTTCATTTATATAACTTAGATTTGCCCAACAAATAATAAACCCCTGACACCAGAGGTGCCAAGGGTTTGAGATGCAAACAGCTAATGCCATCATTATTCAACCTGTGAAAGAGTCCAAAAAGTGTCCGGCCATTAAAACAACTACTTCTTTCTTAAAACAAATTATTAAAAACAATAAACGTAAAGCTGTAGCACATTGGGTTGTAGCGATACTAATAAAGTCAATTGGAGCGTCAGCTGTTGCAAAACTGGCTGGTTTTAATTGAGCTTATGTAAAAGATGGTTTTAATTAGGCAGTAACTCTAGGACAAAAAAACGATCTTATATTTATAGAGATTGCTTTTATATATTCTAACGAGGTGTATGGTCTTGAATATGACCTTCTTTCTCGAGTGATAAATCAATAAAGAGAACTGATGTAATATATCAAGTTCTCTAGTAAAAATTTTTTCTATATTCTTTTTTTGTTATATGAGAAGAAATTTATAGTGGAATCATAAAAAATCAGTCCATACTGAACCTTCCCATTATTCTTCCTTATCATTATTCTCTTGGTTATTCATTTCTGAAATTCGTCTTTGATTGGCTTTCGTCTAGGCATTCACATGGTTTGCATCATTTTGTTTATTTTTTTTAGAACCTCTTGCATCATTACTCATACTTACTCACCTCCCGCGGCAGCTTATATATATGCTAGCTTACTCTTGCCTCCAAATTTTATACGCCTTTTTGGAATCGTTTTGTTGTTTTCATCCTCTGTTCCTCCTGACAAACCATTAAGACGCGTAAACTGTTTTAATCCTGTATATCTAACTTTATTAAGTAATAGATCCAATTCATGGCTATATTCAATCGTTCATGAATCTCCAGTCCATACTTTAATGCCGATGTCTCCATTTTGGATTTTAGATCATTTTATTCCTTCACATATTTCATAGGTTCCATTTCTTATCCCCCTTGAAGCAAAAAAGGTCATACAATACTCATCTACTACATGCACAAAGTCTCCGTGTTATTCGAACTTTAAAAACTGTATAGTTTCTATGAAAAAATAGTTGATAAGATTGTCGATACTAAAAAGAGGCCAATAAATATTGAGTGACTGCTCAATATTTATTGGCTCCATGCAAGGATTTTCTATCCTAGTTTTCCACTTGCCTCTACAATTTGATTAAGAAACTGTTCAACCTCTTCCTGACTTTTTCCAAGTTTACTTACAAAGCGGTTCAGTTCCTTCCCTTCTTTAAAAACAATAAAGCTTGGGATTCCGTACACATCCAGCTTCTCTAAAACCTCTGGAAAATGTTCACGATTTACCGCAATCATATCTACTTTTTCTCTATACGCTTCTTCCAAGATGGGCATAAATAAATCGGTATGCTGACAGTCTGGGCAATATTCGGCATAGAATTTGGCCATAACCGGTTTTGTTGATAAAATCGCCTCTTCAAACTCTTGTTTTGTTTTAATCTCTTTCATTATTAAAACCCTCCCAATATTTGGTTCTCATTGATAGATTGATTGTTTCCACTACATAATTCACTTGCATCAAGATATTTTTCGCAATCCAGAGCAGCCATACAACCACTTCCCGCAGCCGTAATGGCTTGGCGATATTTATGATCTTGAACATCCCCGCAGGCAAATACACCTGGGATATTCGTTTCGGTTGTACCAGGATTCACCATGATATATCCCATATCGTCCGTTTTGATTTGATTGTCTAAAAATGCTGTGTTCGGTTTGTGCCCAATGGCAATGAAAACACCATCACTTTCCAGAACTTCCTCTTTTCCTGTTTCGCTGTTTTTCACTTTCAAGCCAGTAACGTGTCGATCCCCTGCGATCACTTCTTCAGGAATGGAATTTAAGCTCCACGTAATCTTTGGATTCTTTTTGGCACGGTCTTGCATAATTTGGGAAGCGCGAAGCTCCTTTCTGCGGTGGACAACCCGAACCTCCGAAGCTAACTTCGTTAAAAAATTTGCCTCTTCCATAGCAGAATCTCCGCCCCCGACAACGATAATTTTCTTTCCTCTAAAGAAAAATCCATCGCATGTTGCACAGGTGCTTACCCCACGACCAATATTTTCTCTTTCCCCTGGAATCTCCAAAAGTTTCGCTGAAGCTCCCGTTGAAATGATTAGAGATTCCGTTTTAAGCTCCCCTATTCCTTCCACCGTTAAGGTAAAAGGGTTATTGGAAAAGTCGACTTTTTTAACCCAGCCTCTTTTAAACTTTGCTCCAAAAAACTCAGCTTGCTTTCGCATGTTCTGCATCAACTCTCGTCCCATAATCCCTTCAGGAAAACCAGGAAAATTCTCGACATCTGTTGTCAATGTCAATTGCCCCCCTGGTTCAGGCCCTTCAATGACCAAAGGACTTATGTTTGCACGTGCTAAATAGATTGCTGCGGTTAACCCAGCAGGTCCAGTTCCTAGAATAACGGCTTTATACATCGCTTACCTCCTTATCTCTTAGTCATGAATATTAATTTGCAATATTCGTGCCAATCTTTATTTCCTTGCAAAATCACTATTATTTCAGCCTCTTATAGGTTAATCATTCCTATTTTCTATCACGTTTGAGAAAAATTTTTTCAAGACCAAGAAAACATGTAACAAAACGGTCCAAGAAAGTTATAAAGGAAAGATACAAGATAGTTGTTGTAACACTTGAACAATATTTGCAAATCCATTGGCACCACTAAATCGAATAATGGTACAAAAAGGCAAGAAACATATGGGAAATAGGCATATGGCAATACCGCCAACATTAATGGAAGCTTATCACGACCCAATCATACTCATTTACTCATTCATAAGATATGGAAAAAAGGTGTGTTAGACTATGGGCTGTCTTGAAAAAACATTATGGTCTACCAATGAGACATTTAAATTAAGTGATTGGCGTCTAAATGAATTTGGTTTCCGTAATCATCCTCATCATGTTTACCTTTACCATTTTAATCCTTACCATGTTAATCCTTATTATTAGACGTAAGAGGTAAAGCCATCTTTTTTAAGGTGGCTTTTTATTATGATTAGTTGTAGATCCGCATTTTCTCCATTAAATTCTGAATGTGCCAAAATGAAATTGTGTAGCCCGCCTCTGCTTAGGATGTAAGGACAGACCGGACCACACTTTCACTATTTAATCGATTCTAAGCAGGGGAGTATTCAACCCGCTTTTCTTTTGCAAGATATAGCCCCTCTTCGTCTAAAGGGGTGAATACCCGAAATTTTCTCAATTGCTTTCCATAAACGTGGATCGTGATTGCTGGTTTATTACCTACCCCCTCCAAGATATGACAGTCTGCTGGAGGCAGTAGCTTTCCTGTATTCTGCTCGTTTACAATGATAGTATCAGTATGCTGTAACTTAACAATATTACCCCCAGATAATTCCTCTAATCGTATATAATTAGTCACCTTAACCTTACCCGCTACAACTCCTTCTGCTCCCCATGTATCATCGTGATCATGAAGAGTGGTCTTCTGGCCGGGCTTCCAGACTAGCACGATCACTTCGAAACGATCCTCTGGGTCACAATACAACAGATGCCGCGTGTACCCTCCCTCACTGGGTCTTCTTTTCTCAGAAGGAAGCCATGATTGGGATTGAATTAATTTCCTCACTAACCTTTCTGCTTCCACAACACATTCGTTATCATTCTGACTAAGTTCCACCATAACCGTCATATCTTGAACAAAATTTTTGAAATCATATTCATTCGTGTGATCCATTTTAATTCCTCCCCAATATTCTGATGTTTTACTTTCCTGTATAGGAAAGTTGCTTGACTGCTTGTTCTAACTGTAGTAGAGCTTTTTCCATAGTAGAGCGTGGACATGCGATATTCGTTATCATAAAGCCTTCTCCCCCTAGACCGTGTGAGCTCTTGTCGTGTCCAGATCCTTCCCACCGGATTATGCGGGCTGCAAAGGATTAACATTTTAACGGAAGAATCAATCTGAGCCTCTAAATCTGCAAAATCCATCTCCCAAGTTTGAAAATTTTATCTTAGTTATTCAAAAAAAGATTGCAATTGAAATTTGCAATCCCAGGGTATAAGTTATAAGATTCTGTCGTTCTAACCTGCGGGAAAGTGCCGAGTAACGAGTTTTCCATTTTTCCGCAGCTTGGGGGTACCTGCCCTTACCTATGAACAAAGTCTATTTAAAAATTGTAATGTCCGTTCATGCCCTGTATTTTCAAAAATTTGTTGAGGTGTTCCTTCTTCAACGATTACACCTTTATCAATAAATACGACTTTATCCGCTGCTTCACGCGCAAAATTCATTTCATGTGTCACTACAACCATGGTCATTCCTTCTTTAGCAAGTTCTTTCATGACCTTAAGAACCTCACCAACTAACTCAGGATCTAACGCGGAAGTAGGTTCATCAAAAAGCAGAACTTCAGGTTCCATAGCCATCGCCCGTGCAATTCCTACACGTTGTTGTTGTCCACCGGATAGCTGGGATGGATAGTGGTTCGCCCGTTCCGATAGTCCTACCTTTTTCAGCAATTGAAGAGCCTTCGTACGAGAGGCTTCCTTGTCTTGTTTACGAACATAAACAAGACCTTCCATAACATTTTCAAGTGCAGTCATATGAGGGAACAAATTGTAACCTTGGAAAACCATACCCGTTTGTTGACGGAACTTAATCACCTTATCTTTTGGAACTGGTTTTTTATCCTGAAAATCCAAAGAAAACTTTCCAAGCTTGATGGTCCCTTTTGTAGGCGTTTCCAATAAATTCAGGCAGCGTAACAAGGTTGTTTTCCCTGAACCCGATGGCCCAATAATACAAACTGTATGGCCTTCCTCAATTTTTAGATCGATTCCCTTTAAAACCTCTGTTTGTCCAAATTGTTTATGCAGGTTCTTTATTTCAATCATGTATATTTCCCCCTATCAAATTAGCCCGTCACATAACGGTCGAGCCGTTTTTCCATCTGTCCTTGAGCATTCGAAAGAACGGTACTGAAAATCAAATAAATAAATCCTGCTAGACAATAGAGTACCAATGGTTCATAGGTTGTTGCGGTAATTTGCTGAGCAACTCTAAACATCTCAGTCACCGTAATGGTAGCAGCCAACGATGTATCCTTTACCAAGCTAATAAAACTGTTTGCCAAAGGCGGGACAGATACCCTTGTTGCCTGAGGGAGAATAATTCTTTTTAATGCCTGCGGATAGCTCATCCCAATAGAATAAGCCGCCTCCCATTGACCTTTGGAAATGGAGAGTATAGCCGCACGAATAATCTCTGAGTTGTAGGCGCCAACACTAAGCGTAAAACCGATAATCGCAGCAGGAAGGGGGCTAATCGTAATGCCTATACTCGGAAGGCCATAGAAAATGATAAACAACTGAACAAGCAGCGGTGTTCCCCTAATCACCCATACATAAAATCTCGCAACAGCGTCTAGGAGTTTAATTCCCGAGATTCGAGCTAATGCCGTAAGTAAAGCAAGTAGGAGTCCCAGTAAAAAGGATACTAATGTCAAGGGAACCGTAAACGCAACCCCAGCTTTTAACATCGGGAAAAAGGAATTTACAATGATGTCAAAAATTTGGTCCATTCTTTCATCAGCAAACATGTAGAACCCTCCCTATTTTGAAACATCTTTTCCAAAATATTTTTGTGAAATACTTAAATATTTACCATCCTTCATCATGTCGGAAAGCGCTTTATTTACGGCCTCTTCCAATTCTTTATTCCCTTTTCTCATCATGACCCCCATTTTTGCCGGATCATCAAGTTCTGCGACAGTTTTAACCGGTGCATCAGGTTTTTGCTTTTTGAAATCTAGGTAGGATAGTCCGTCATTTACAACCGCATCCGCACGTTTTGAAAGTAATAAATCAATGGATTGATTAAAACCTTCCACTCCAACGATCTCAGCACCATAAGATGCTGCTATATCTTTATAGTTACTAGTTAATGTCTGAGCTGATTTTATTCCTTTCAAATCTTCAAATGATTTAATCGTATTATTGTCCTTGTGAACAATTAAGAAAGGTTTTGACATAATATACGGCACTGAAAAATCGTATTTTTTCTGGCGGTCAGGAGTAATTCCTACATTATTAGCAATAATATCGAACCGCCTTGAATCGAGTCCTGCGAACATACCGTCCCATTGGGTTTCAATGAATTCTGGTTTCACACCAAGTCTTTTTGCTACTTCCTCCGCGATTTCAACATCAAAACCGGTTAACTTCCCTGAAGAATCATGGTAGCTAAAAGGTGCAAAGGTTCCTTCTGTTCCAATTTTAATGGTCCCACTCGATTTAATTTGCTCTAGTATATCCCTGCTCTCATCTGCCTGTTTGCCGGGTTGACTTGCTGCCTGATTTTCAGCCTTTCCGCATGCAGATAATACAAGTGCTACGAGTATCGAAAAAGCGATGATGATGAAACTCTTTTTCATAAATAATTCCCCCCTCACCAGCGTTGATAAGTAGTGTCATAATTTTCAGTTTAATCACTCTTTCTGTTTGGAGCCAAAAAGGTAAATACCTTATAAAAGGTGGTTCTGTTTGTCCTCTAGCATGATTTCAAGCAGGCCGCGGTCATGTTCTTTGGCAGTTGTCATAACGGCTTTTTCAGGATAGGAAATTCTTTTTTCCATAAACACAAGACGAAGATGCAACTTCACTTCCTCCTTCGTTTTGCGGATTTCTGCCCATTTTTGATTCGTCAAATAGAGTGGCAAAGTGCTTGAATCGATGATTTTTAACGGCATCACAAGTTTCGTATAATGCGTTTTGACATGAATTTGTTACACAAAAAGCCTTTGGAATAGGTCTGGATTCATACATAAACGGCGTGACAACTGAGAAATACTAATAGAATCAAGGTTAATTCCCTTTTGAAGCTGGTCATCGAAAAGACAATCGCCCAGCGCATGAAGGCTTTCGACTTCTTCTAGCTACGCAAAAGGCAGTAATTTTAAGAACGACTCCGTTGTTAATTTTGTCGTATAGTAATCTAATTTCATCATTTTCACCTGTTCCTCGAATAATTGAAAATTTATTGGTGAAAACCAAAATACAACACTAGTGTCCCCCTGCATTTTCAAAAAAATGGATGGTTTACAGATTTCCAGTTTCATTATTCCGTATAGTTATAATATTCTGTAAATTTTATCTATACTTTTCAAATGGACTCCACCTCCTCCTTTTCGTTATAATATTATGCAAGGGTTGTGCCAAAATAAAATCCTTGTTAATTCAACATTCCTACTATCGAACTAGTTGATAAATTCCCATTTCCGCGACGAACATGGTGATAACCTACCGATCCGAACTGTTTTTCGGTTCCCAAATTCGGAAAAGATATTTCCAAATATGCGAAATATCCCCTACGGAGACGAAAAAAGATTGCAAATAACATTTGCAATCTCAGGTAAAGTGGATAAACTTTTAGATTGTATCGTTTTAGCTTACGATAAAGTGTCGATAAACTAATTTTTAATTCATCCGCAACTAATACAAGGATTTTCCTAACATTGAAAACATCTCATATACTGGTTTATTCCGTTCTTCAATGACATGATTTAATTCTAAAACCAGTAGGTTTAGAATTTTTACACCTTCTTTATCTACTTGGATTTTTCCAGATCATATTTAACCTAAACACTCAACAAATCTTCCGGTTCAATTCCTATCCCCGCCTTGATTATTCCCGCATGACTGTTACGCTAGAAGCCTCCCCAATTGCGGAAGAAAATCTTTTGACCGACCCTCGAGGATTGATACTGCACTGACTCCATCAGAATTCAGGAGCCTCCCTTTTCCTTTTTTATACATCACTTGCCTCCTTGCTTCGCTAATCTCTTAAATATGGATAGTAATTTGCTATTCATGCCAGCATTATAAATTCCCTTAACCGCAATGAAATTGACAAATCCTACAGCCGTGCCGTTATTCTAATGCCATTTCTAGATCCTTCCATATATCTTCTACATCCTCAATTCCAACCGAAAAACGAACGAGTCCATCATAAAGACCTGCTTTTTCTCTTTCTTCTTTAGGGATTATCGCATGTGTCATCGAAGCTGGATGTTGAATTAATGTACCTACATCTCCTAGGGAAACTGCTAAAGTACTCAGTTTTACAGAATTCATAACTTTAACACCTGTTTCGTATCCCCCCTTCAAGACAAAAGAAATCATTGCTCCAGGACCTTTCATTTGTTTCTCCATAATATTTTTATCTTCAAAACTTGCTAGCCCTGGAAAATAAACCTTCTCTATAGCCTTATGTTTTTCCAAGCGTTCAGCCAAATTTTGTGCATTTTCTTGTGAGCGGTCCATGCGAATGTGCAATGTACGTATCCCTTGAAAGAGAAGCCAGGCATCCATAGGGGCCAAATTTGCTCCCATAGTCTTCTGCACTTCTTTTCTCATCGGATCAATAATTTCCTTGCTGGAAATCACTAGTCCGCCAATAAGATATCCATGACCCGACAAATACTTCGTTGCACTGTGGACAACAATATCAATGCCGCATAGAATAGGATTTTGTAAATATGGGGACAAAAACGTATTATCAACAATAGTTAAGATACCCTTTTGCTTTGCGATCGCCGCTACACTCTTCATATCCACTAAGGAAAGCGTCGGATTAGAAGGAGTTTCGAAGTAGACCACTTTCGTTCTATCTGTAATATGTGGTTCAAGCTCTTTCCCTGTCTTAAACGGTACAAATGTTACATCAATTCCAAATTTCTTTACCGTTTTGGATAGAAATGCGTGCGTCGCCCCATACAACGCTGTGTGTGCAACAACGTGATCTCCTGCCTGCAAAACACCCAAAAGGCAGCCAGTTATGGCAGCCATTCCAGATGAGAAAGCTAAACAACCTTCGCCAAATTCCAATGCCGCTACCTTCTCTTCCAGTTCTCTTACATTTGGATTTCCCAGTCGTGAATACATAAATCCTGAATCTTCTCCTGCGAAGCGTTGTGCTCCTACTTCTGCATTATCAAAAACAAAAGTTGAAGTCATATAAACAGGGGAGATGTGTGAGCCATGCCCTGGATCTTTATTTACTTTTACTAGCTTTGATGAATAGTTCATTATTATTATGCCTCCTAATTTTAGTAATCTGAAATGCTGCCGTTTTATTTCTTCGTTGTATGCAAATCTTTATATGCAAAAATTATGCCATTTCTGTAAACCTTATAAAATCTACAGTTTTAATATTTAAATTCTTTATTTATTTTCATTTTTGGCAAGGTACACTGTAAAACATAGTAATTATCGAAATTACCAATTTAGCAATATTGATAATATTTTTCTAAAATTGAAAAAATTTAGCTACCCTTCTAACTTCTTGGTATTTCATTTTGCAGACAAGTCACTGTCCTTCTCCTGCACTACCTAAGAAAAGGAACCATGCTCAAATATCAGCATGGACCATTGTTATTATTCTGTATTTTAAAAAACTACTCGCCTTTTGCTTTAATGCGGGCTGCCTAATAATTTGCCGACTTCATAGATTTTTTCAAGAAGGCTCCATGCCAATGACTCATACAAATGGGGATTGGGTAGAGATGGAACCTGAAAAGGATGAAGGTGAAATAAGATTTCAAATCGAGCATTTAACCCTAGAAAAAAAAATAAATAAATTATTTTAAAAGAGAACAGAGTTTTTGTAAATGGCCAGTAACAGAGCGTATTTCTGTTACTGGCCTTTTTTC
This sequence comes from Peribacillus sp. NPDC056705, assembly GCF_043656335.1. Lineage (NCBI taxonomy): Bacteria > Bacillati > Bacillota > Bacilli > Caryophanales > Bacillaceae > Peribacillus > Peribacillus sp. NPDC056705. The sequence goes on from NZ_JBHTYI010000013.1 coordinate 102,683, forward strand.
AATTTAAAAACTTCTATATAAGCTAATCTATAAGCATTTTAACTAACTGACGTCATACCTTTTATAAAGGGGGTTCCAACCTACTGTAAGATATCCATCAATTTATAAGATTATGTAAATGAAGTTTATTTGGACGTAATAGGCCTTTAATGTTTGTGGAGAATTACCTTGGATTTGCTTATCTGCCTTATATAAACCCCATACATCAGTTAAGATCATACATGTTTCTTTCCAATCTATACCATATTAATAGACAGTATAGACAAAAGAAGAACTATTATAATAGATTAGTAGATAGTTAAAGATCCTTTATTTCTTATCTCTAATTTCTTCTAAAATTTCTATTACACGATTGTTTTGTTTTTCTATATTCTTTAATCTTTTTTCAATAATACTTGAAGAAAAAAACACAATTAGTATAAGAGCTATTCCCACAAATAATTCCATTTTCTCCCCCGATGAATTCAGTTTATATTTAAGAGTATAACTTTACTAACCTATACTTTCCAGAACCATTATTCAACTAAACTTCCCCGAAGTTCTACAATATAATCAACAACATCCTTTTACAGGGCCTTGATTGTATTTTTCAAACTTGTAAAACGATTTTTAAATAAAATCCACAATAGATTTAATCACTAATTTGAAAAAGTCTAAGATAAAATTCTCAATAGTAGAGATGAGTTTTTTTATAGTGGTAGTAATCGTATTCACTGTATTTTTCATTGCAGCAAATCGATTCTTCACAAAATCCACGATCCACTTAATGACGGTAGAAAAAACATTTTTTATACTGCCCCACATGCCCTTGAATGCATTTACCATTAATTTCGCTAATGATAAATACCTTTAAGCAGCTTACCCCAGAACATTCGCTGCATGAAATTCCAAATAAACTGAATGTAACCTGAAAAGATATTCTTGATTCCTATCCACATTTTTGAGAAATCACCGGTAAACAATCCGGAAAAAACTTGTATTAAACCCATGATGACCTTTCGTCCACCGTCTATTACACCTTTTATATTTCCGACAACTGATTTTACAATTTCTAAAATAACTTTAAACTGTGCGTCTCCCAGGAATTATTTCATGGATTAATCTTATAAAAATGGGCATAAAAAAAGGCAGCAACTTTGTCCGCCTTTTTCTCCTGATTTTGTCCCTGTTTTTATAAAACTAATGAGCCGATTACTTTAAGGCGTAGAATCAGGGAAATACAGATTTACAAAGTTAAAAGTACCCCATCTGAAATAGAAATTAAATAATAAAAGGCTGACCAAAATTAGGTCAGCTTTTGATATTCTTAGCAGCATGCACCATATCCATATGCTGGGGCATATCCACCGCCACCAAAACCACCGCAGAAACTAGCTCCAACAATAATTAAGAGGATAAACAATACAACTAAAAAGGCAAATCCACCACTAAATCCACAGCCTCCGTCAAATCCATCACAACAGCCATCTCTACGACTACCTGACATACAATCACTCCTTATTTTTATAAGGAGGAACTTAAATGGGTTAATTCATTCTATGCTCTAAATAATTTAATGACACAATTAAACAACAAAAAAGACCGAAATAAAAAACGGACTTTCTGCTATTTACATTATCCCTAAGGAGGATGCAATCTGAAAAATTGCAACTTTTTGTAGCCCCATATCCATATAGATAACATTCTGCCCTTCATGGCTCAAATACTTCATTTCAATGAATTTGCGTTCTATTGGGTAAAGGCTATATTCTAAGGCTCTTTCCATTTGAATCACTTTTAATTCCTTTGCTACATCATTCTCTTGGGGAATATATGTCAACAATCCCTTTCTCCTTTAATTTTTTTTTTTTTATTTTGTTGTTGTATCTTCAATGCTTATACAATTTCAGTTCTTTCACAAGGATAGAACTGACCTCTTTTTGATCCAAATCCGGAAAGAACGATAATTGGTTACACATTCTCTCCCCCTCTGGTAGCAGCTAATCTTGCCAAATAGGACGATATCAGTGAGGTGACGATTTTCTGGGAAGCACCTTATCATTTAGAAGGTCAAAATATAGCGAAATTCACTTATACAAGGAAAGGTGAGAATATGATCATTGGTGAAGGCTGGTATGATCCTTCTCTGAGGTAGGTAAGAATGAACATAAATATCAAAGTGTACTTACATTCAAAAGGAACGAAGTTTTTACAATGTGGAAGCTTCCCTGTTCTAAATTCAGACTTTAAATAGGACCCAGACTGGACATCAGCTATTGCGGCATACGAATGGATTCAGCAGATTATAATTAGATTTGCAGCAAGTGAGGATTTCCGAATTGATCAAGTGGTTTATAACGACGATATTGATATTACGGAGTTAGAGTTAGGAAAGCTAAGCCTATACTTTAGAAAAGCCCCTCTCAATTTAGAGAAGGGTTTTCAAATAAGCTAAGGAAATTTTTCTCTACCTGTATGGACATTACTCTGAATTTACTAGCCCTAGCATCAAAAAATTAGACAAACTCACAAACAACTATATATATCAACTTGATAAAAACTGTCAGAGGATTTTATTTGTTTCCTATCTAAGGTTATTGAGCTGTTCGGACCTGTTATTATACTATTTAGGGTTTTATAACTGCTCGCATTGACCCCTCTGCTCTTGTGCTCTCATAATCTTCTTCGCTAACTTCATAGGGTCTTGGTAAAGCAATAACTTGAAAATTCGAGTTAGCTTTTACAAATGGCAGCTTAAATTTAAAAACTTTTCTTTCACCTGGATTCACTAATACATTACCTACTAATTCATTATTTTCAAAAGGAACTTGCTTCCAATTACTTAAAGCAACAATATTGTAGTTTTCTTTTTCCTCATTAATATTTCCGACAGATATATAAATATCTTCCCCACTTCTTTCTGTTGGAAGAATCGTTAATTCCTCTTTTTGTTTACTTATAAATATGGTATCGTTTGGTCCTTCGTTAAACATTTCTTCAGGAGTAAAGGTAGCATTTTTTTTTCTGACTGTTGTTCTTAACCTGAAAGCGCAAAGGTAAAATTTCTTGTAATGAATGCATCTTTGGAATATCTAATTTCTCTGTAAAATAATTAGGTTTTTTAATAACAAGATAATCTATTTCACTTGTATCTTTTTTAACGGAAATACTTGTCTTGAATTCAACGGTTTTATTTGCCCTCGCATTAAAAGGATATACATTGTACTGCTTTCCTTGGACTGTAAAAGGAATTTGTTTAAAGTTATCGAGGACAATTAATGCTTAGTCCCTTTCCACTTCGATAAAATTAGAGTGAGAAAAGGTATACTCGAGCTTATTTTCTTTTGGTTCTAGTATACTTCCGTTATTTACTACTTTATCGATTTCATCTAATAGGCCGAAGGATATGGTGTTAGAACTTTCCTCAAATCCTGGTTGAACTCCTTTTGTATTTTCATTTGTTTTTTCGGCTGATTTATTATCATATAATAACCAACCTGAAATCCCAATAAATAAAATGACCGTTATTACCATAAGTTGTTTTTCATAAAACCCGCTCCCAGAAAAGAAGTTAAGGCTAACTAATGTCAGCCTTAACTTCTTCTATTTATTTAATATTTATCCATAGTTAAATAATACAATATGCCTTTATTAAATTACATTTTTTTACACATACTACAGTATTTATTTATTTCAAAAGATTGATGTAATGAACAAAAGGGCAATGCCCGTTCCGTTTGCAAAACCGGCCTCCCCCCCTTGGATAGGCATGAAGAAGGAATGAAAGGACATATGAATATAATCCGTTGAGATGGGGGGGGGAAAGCCTCCAAGGGCAGCGTGGAAAATGCGTGTAGTATAAATAATAATGGGATTTTCAATAGATCCCTATTTCAATCTTCCCTCATCTTATAATAACGGTCCTATCTCTTTCGTTCATCTAAATCAACCTATACCATGTGATTTGAAATCCTGAGAATAAACGAGTATTCGTGAGCTTTGTCTATAAACTGAGGGAGTTCATTAAAGTTATAGAATGGTTTGTTACTAGTAAATTCCCCGAAATATTTCAACGCTATCCACTTGTTTATAATTAATTCCAAATTATACATGATAAGAAACCAGGATACCCATTAAATATCCCGTAGAAATCGAGTATCTAAAGAAAGACCCTCGGGAAGGGGTGTCACTTATTTCAATTCAACAAAAACTCCCTTGGTTTTCGACCACTCCATGGACAAAGCCAACAGCGATAATCATTATGAGGAAAAAAAAGCGGATTGAACAAATTCCTGATTTTTTACTAAAAGATAAATATGTAAGAAGTGGTTTTTTCGTAAGGCTCTTTTCGTAAAGATTGTTGTTTTTAAAAACTAAACGATTTAAGGTTGATTGGAGCGAAAGTGCGAGACTCCTGCGGGAGCAGCGGGACAGGTGAGACCCCACAGGCGTTTACGCCGAGGAGGCTTACCGCCCGCCCCGCGGAAAGCGAGCATCTGGAGGGGAAATCAACCACACCGCTTTCCTTGGTAAATAGCAACAAAGTATGCGAAAACAGCCTTTCGTAAAGTATTCTCACCTTGTTACGCTTTAGAAAAGGAATATCTAAAAGGCAGCATATTTGCTGCCTTTAATTCAGGGTAGGTGAACTGTTTTAATATGATGAAGATTTAAATATACAAGTTCCTCTCTTGCCGTAATAAGTTCAACAAAATTATCTTCAAACTTATTAATTTGTCCAATTAAATTGGAGTTTTCTCCTATATTAAAAATAATTAAGCTACCGATCAGTTTTTCCACTTGTACGTCAAAGGTTCTTGCCAATGAAATGTTTGAAGGATGTACAGGAAGATCCTTGTTACTTAAACCATAAGGAGTTTGATTGTCTGTGTATGGGATAATCCACTTTAAATGAAATAAAGGTATATACATAGTCTTATAAACTGGTGAATAGAATTCAAAGTAATTATTCATCACCCTTGTTATATAACCGTGTAAAGGCTGGTTACCAGTTACGTATATTTCCGTGAACATCCCTTTCGCGGATAAAAGAATTTTTCGCAGTGATAATTCTTCCTCAGCTTCAATTCCAGGTGAGTCTACAGGAAGGGAAATCTCCTCGTTTTCCGTAGTATTTACTTTGCAATTTTGAATATGAATTATTGGAAGATACACAAAATCCTGCCCATTAAAGATAACCACTACATCAATACCAGTATCAACCAGTGTACCGAAAAAGAATTTTCTTCCTGAAATTTCTATTTTAATTGTTTCTCCTCTGATCTTTTGTAAGATTTTATTCATAATAACCTCTCCTTCCTACTTTAATAACCAAGTGGTCCAAAAATACAGTGAGAGTAAACTTACAATTAACCCTATAGGAATTATCAAAAAGGTAACTCTAAGATACTTTCCCCATGAGATATTGATGGAGTGTTTCTTCAATATATATATCCAAATTAATGTAGCCAGCGTACCAACAGGCGTCAACAAAGCACCTATATCGCTTCCGATCACGTTAGCAAGATAAGCAATTTGCACAAGGTGAGGATCCAATCCCATCTCTGTTATCGACAAAGTCCCTATCATAACTGCAGGAAGATTATTAAAAAAATTGGATAGGATAGTTAATAATATGCCCATGATCATGGTTGCGTGGAATGGGCTGTCCATAATTAAGGGTTTTAAATTGCTGACTATATAATCGTTCAAGCCAACATTCTTCAAACCATATACCAGCACGTACATATTGAAAGCAAATAAAAGAACATGCCAGGGTGTTTTCTTTACAATATCGCTAAGACCAGTTTTGGTTTTATACCATCTCAGTAATATCAAAAGGGACGCTCCAACCAAACCGATCAATTCCAAGGGAACCCCAAATGGTGTAAGTGCGAAGAAGCTCGCCCGAGTTAAAATGACGATTGCAAAACTCATTTTAAACAACTTCCAATCATTATCTTCGGATTGTTGTTTAACATCGAGTGGATGAGTTTGCACATAGCGTGAAAAGGTTTTATCCCATTTTACTGGTACACTGGGGATTTTCCCTGGTAGGTCCTTCTTAAAGTATAGATATAGTAATAACCCGATTGTTAAAATCCCTATCATTGAAGGAACAAACATCATTTTGATATAACTATTAAGGCTCAATCCTACAATCTTTAGTGCAATCAAATTGGAAATATTGCTTACTGCTATTGGGGCACTCGCTGCCGTTGCAATTAAAGCTCCTGATATTAGAAAGGGGGTTTTTTGGTGAGGTTTAATCTTTAGTAACGTTACAATGTGAATAATAATAGGAGTTGTGATAAGGATACTTCCATCGTTATTGAAAAACATTGTCATGAAAAAGCATAGGAGATTAGTATAGGCGAATAATCTAACCCCTGAACCCTTAGACCGGATGATGATATTTAAAGCAACCCACCTAAAAAAACCAATGCTCTCAAGTACAATAGACATCATTATGGTGGATAATATGGTTAACGAAGCGCCCCTGATAATATCAAATATATTTAAAACATCCATCCAAGGAACAATGCCTGCAACTAATACAGTCAAGGCACCTATTGTAGTAGGTATCGTTTCATTAATCCCAAATGGTCTCCATAACATGAGAATAATTGTTAAAGTAAAAATTATTGACATCAAGACAATTTGTGAACTAAGCATTTACCTCCGCCGCCTTGCTTTTGGATGGTGTAATATTTACGGTATCAGGAGTGGTTTGATTTTGAGGTTTTACAAAAAAAGAATAGAAGACTCCCCCAATTACAGAAAAAAACAAAATCATCATTCCATGTCCTCCTTTCAATTAGCCTTGGATTGTATCTAAGGCTTTAACCGTTTTGCCTTCAATTTCCCATGCACTTTTTCAGCAAATTTCATCAATGAACAATAATCGTTTTTTTCATTTCCGCTTTCTGTATACATTTTTTCAGTGGATTTTATTAACTCGTAACATTTCTTATCTATCAGTTTCCTTTTTTCTTTTAAATTATTTTTCTTTGAGGATTGTTCGTTCATTTCTTGAGGGCCTGAGTTCCTAAATTCTTCAGTCAAGTTATCTTGGGTTGCCCCTTGTATATCTTTTTTTTTAGTTTCCGAAGGTTTTTCCTTTTTATTAGTTTCTGTAGATTTCCCCTTCTTATTTTCTTTTTTATTAGTTTCTGTAGATTTTTCCTTCTTATTTTCTTT
>NZ_JBHTYI010000014.1:0-105739 GCF_043656335.1 Peribacillus sp. NPDC056705
GAATAAAGGGCTGGTATTATACAAAGTGGATTATGTTTATTCTTATTTTTATATTGGGTGTAGGTTTATATATCTTCAATGACATAAATGGGAATTGAAATACCACTATTCTAATTTAACTAACAGGTGCTTTAGCTTAGGATCGGAGCTGTCTTTAAGGCAGCTTTTTCTTATGCAACTAACGGGTGCGTTAATTCATTAAGGAACACAAAAATGATCAATCATTGGTCTTTTTCTTACAGGTTTAAATATTTTTCATACTGAGTTAGTAATTCCATATAATTTTCAGTGGGTTTTATATCAGGTTTTTTTTGTTTAACAACGTAAAGGGCTTCTTCTCGATTTAATCTATATTTTCGCATATAAAATGCAGTAATGACAAATCCCAATCGTTGTATTCCTAAAGTATCGTGTATTAATATTCGATAGCCCTGGTCAAACAATTGATTAATCTGTTTCATCAGGTTATCGACCAATTCTAAACTGGGAGTTACCCGAATAGTAAGAGGAACCCATATCATTATTCTTCTTGAAAAATCAAATGGAGGGCGGTCAGGTTTAGTACGTAGGTTCACTATGACTGATATATTTCTTTGAACAAACCCCCAATCATCGGGAGAAATTTGTCCTCCAATGTACAATCGCCCTGGTATCATTTCCACAAAACCCATTTACATTGCCACCTACTTCATTTTAGGGATGAAATATATTATGTTTTATCTAATGAAATGGCTTACTAATTAATTTTGCCATTTTACAGAATTTCCTTAATGAACTAACGGGTGCGTTTGCTGAGGATCAGAGCTGTCTTTAAGGCAGCTTTTTCTTATGGAACTATCGGGGCAGGTTATTGAAATAACAATTCTTAGTAAATTTTATTTAATTATAATGAAAATAAAATCTTAACGATTATTAGGAGATAAAATGTTCAAAAAAATTAAAACTTGGGCGAGGAATCTAAAACGTCAGATTTTTATCCTTTACTTTGCTTGTAAAGATCCAAGAGTGCCTTGGTATGCAAAAGTATTTACGGCTTGTGTTGTAGCTTATGCTTTCAGTCCGATTGACCTAATACCTGATTTTATACCAATTCTTGGCTACTTAGACGATGTAATTCTCGTTCCGATAGGGATAATGATTGCATTAAAGCTGATACGAAAGAATGTATTAACCGACTGTGAAGTTAAGGCAGAGGAAATGATGAAAAACGGAAAGCCGAAGAATTGGATAGTGGGCTCTATAATAGTATTGATTTGGGGCTTGATTATAATATGGGCTATTATAAATATTTATCGCTTAATGAACTAACGGGTGCGTTAGTTCATTAAGACTTACAAAAATGAATGTTTATTTCGGTCAATTTCTTAGGACTGTTAATGTTTATTCCCTTATTTTAAACCATAGGAAAAAGCTCTCCGGACCGGACAGCTTTTTTGTTTTATCATGTATCAACATATACCACAGTGACTAAAGACTAATACGATAGAGTGACTTAGCAAACAGATAACGAATAGCCTAATAAACTTTTTTAATATGGCTCCACACTTCTTGTAATGACTTCCCGTCAAACCTGGATTGTTCTAATAACTCCTCTATCGAATCAAACGATTGCAAATCAGATTGGTAGTCAGATAGATGCCATTGATTGGAATGTTCATTGATGTGATAAATTATATCTTGAAAAGCAAAACCGACCCTTTCTCTCTTATAGACATCTTCTTTTAGCTGTTCATATGAATAGTTCATTTGTTCGAGAGAAGATTCGGCATACATTCGAACTTCACTATCGACATCATTCTTAAAATTTTCTATCAATGAATGTAGAATTTCATCATCTAATCTATATGTAAGAGAATTCCAAACACTGTTAGCAACACAACATCTCACATATCTGTCGTGATAATTACTTAAAGTTAATAGTAGATTTCCAAACCACTTTAAATCCACATCGCCTTGTGATAGGTCCGGTATAGCACGTATTAATTCATCTACATTATCTTCTTGTATAAACTTTTCAAGGTCTTGCTTACTGTATACCTTTACCTCCATTCCCTCAAAATCAAATTCCTCATTTTCAAGGTATAGGTTTTTCAGAAATTCTTCAAAGCTATCTGCGATTTGTATAACTTGTTCCAAATCAACGTCTACATAAACAATGGGGGGTTCAGAGGCGGAATTCCGATAATCAAAAGCGAGCCAAGTGTGACCATCTCCATTGAATAAAATAAGTCCTTCCGGCAGTTCCCACTCTTTTATGTAATAATCATTTTCAAGTATTCCATTTCCGGCACCAATCCCTTTAATGTGTTCCACTATAACAAAAGATTCACCCCAGACGGTAGGAACAGGAGACGGATGAGCATTACAGATGGGTTGACCCCCATTTTGTTGCTTAAGAATAGCAATGTACGAGTTTGGTAACGTAACATTAAATAATTCTTCTGCTTTTTTTACGATTTCGTCTGTTAATGGTTGTAACATATACTCGTCATTACTTGCTTCCCAAATACTTTCTACCAACACATTCACCTCATAAAAGTTTGATTAATATTAGATATTTAAGCGGTTGTTTCTTTCTTGTACGAACTTTCTATATCATACTACAAAAAAATTATTCCTTATTTTTTATTGCAACAATCCTTACGAAAACAGCCTTCATTAACAAGGCCAAGTCATATGGCGATTCTTATCTTAAAATCGGCGTATACAATTGATAATGTTCAAATAGCAAAAGGTGAAAGATGTGTTGTTACTGATATTATCGGATATAAATATGAAGTCAATTTTAAAGATTTTAATATAAAAACGATTATCTTTAATAATGAAATACCTGTTTATTTTGATATTGAAATAGCAGGTGTAAGGGATTGGATAAATGAAGATAAGAAATTGGTTAAGGAAGTCAATCCCACAAAAATTAATCTGAAAAAAGATTTAGTAATCAAAAACGTTATTACTTCCCGAAAGGAAAAGAGTTTTATGCTGTTTCTGACACCAGCAATGATGATAAGGAATTTTGGGATTTATATGACGGTTCAACTTATGAAAGGATACTAAGATTAAAGGATTCTGAGGTAAAAGAGTATTTTAATGGTTAACTTTTTCTTTAGGGTGAATATGGGGAAGATTGTGAATCATTGTACTAAAACTAATGGGGGATTTTGTATCTAATGGCAACCACACAACAGGTAACTGGAACACTACGTTTAAAATACAGTCTGTTGGCGAAGAAAAAAAGGTAGACTTTAGTAAGGATTTTGGGACATGGATGGCAAATAGCATTACTGTTTCACCATTAGGAGTAACTTTATATGGAAACGGTGAATTTAATAATTCAAGTAAAATAGTAGTCAATGCTAAAATGAATGACGGTAGTGTTCAAACATTGGATTCTATGACCAATTTTAGTGAGAACGAAAAGGTTAAAGCGAAATTCGTACCTTCTTTGCCTTTAGATAGTTCAAAGATTGAATCCATAAATATTGATGGTATAGAAATAGATTTTTAATGATTAGTGTAAAGTAAAAAAGAGTATATGTATAGTTACTTGATACTTTAAAATAGAATGGATCTTGACTGGATGCGTTTAGTTGAGTAAGACAAATAAAAAGCCGAGTCCTTTGAAGTACAGGAAATCGGCTTTTTTGGGTGGAGTATTGGCTTAGTGTACAAAATTTCCGAAATGTTGGTTGTACCCCTTATTGAAGTAACGGGGAGGTTTAGTTATTCTATTTTTTATTGTTCAATATGCCATTAGTATTGGGATTGACAATTCTAAAGAAGTTAAGACTTTAAGGTCCGAACTTAAAGAAATAAAAAAACAATTCAAAGATTTAGGTGAAAAATAAACACATAAGCAATTTTTCTTATTCAAGAAATGGGTGCGTTAGCTGAAGATTGGAGCTGTCTTTAAAGCAACTTCTTATGGAACTAAAGGGGCAGTTTAGTTGAAGAAGAATAATGGGTTATTATGGTGATGTGAGATTATAGGGGGGGGATCTAAATGAAAAATTTAATTATTGGTATCATAGTTTTATTGGTACTTTGGCTAATACTTCCGTTATTCAATATAAACTCATCATATTTAATTCCTAATGTTATTGAATGGGCTACAAAGTTCATACTTCCGTGGATAGTATTGTATTGGATTATAAGACTCATTAAAAATTTAGAAAAAATTTATTAGCCTTTAAAGAACTGACGGGTGCGTTAGCTGAAGATCAGAGCTGTCTTTAAGGCAGCTTTTCCTTTGTGGAACTAAAGGGGCAGGATAGTTCAACAAGCTGATAACTCTAATAAGCCAGTGAAAACAACAGTTTCAAGTAGTATATAATAAAAAAATAACTATCCGAACCTTTTAAGAGAGGCGAATAACATGAAGGTAGAAATAAGCTACTTCCCTCCTGAAAAAATAATAACTGTACCTGGCCCAGAAGCCACTTATCCTTTTGAGATAATCGGTGAGTTCCAATATATCGTAGAGTTTTCTTGTTATATTGATGGGGACTATATAGATGTCCATGAAGAATTCTTTTGCAATTGGCTGGAAAACCCAAATTATTACCCTATTTATTCACTTGCGGAAATCTATGATTTTCAACTAGCTGAGTACGAAGAGCTGTTTAAGGTGCAAAATATAGAGTTCAATTATATGAAGGGAAGTCGCAAAGACATGTTCTTTGTAAAGGCAATTATCCGCAGCCCACAACAATTTAAACAATACTATCCTTATTTGCATGGGAATGGGAGCATGTTGAACTTATCATTATGGTCCTTAAAACGGGATATATTCAAACTAGAGGAAAGGGAACATGAGTCACCTTATCCTGTAAAAAGGACTAAAAATAACCGAACCAGACTTATTAAACTAAAATGGATAGCCAATACCCCGATAGCAACTTTAACTGAGAATTCCACTATGTTTTGGGTAGGGCATGATGGCGATTATATAGTCGCAATCTCAAACGATGAACACTTTTCAACAATAGACTCTCTTCAAAAAATAATGCCAGAAAAGGTTGAGCTGGTGACTGATCATGAATGGGAATAGTGTTCTCCCTTTCCATATCCTAATAGAACTAACAGGTGCGTTAGCTGAAGATCAGGGCTGTCTTTAAGGCAGTTTTTTCCTTATGCAACTAACGGGGCAGGTTAGTTCATTCAATTGTAATTATGATTAAAATAGGTTTTAAAGTATATTGTTAGAAGTTGATGAAAAACAGAGAGGGCTGGTGATGATAAATGATTATGGTTGATACACCAACAGATTATGAAGATAATAACCTCAAATTTGCTTTTTGTAAATGTAAACCAAAACCATTGTATATGTACGCAGTTAATGGTGAATATCAAGAAACCTTATTTGAATTTTGGAAAGGTTATAATGTTTTTCCATTAAGAGTAATCCAAACAAAATTAATTGAAATTGATGATTTACACGATGATGACAAAAGAGAAAATTATAGAATTAATGTAATAAATTCAAATGAAGAATTAAATAGCCTCTTAAACGAAGTAGGTTGGAAATTGTATGAAGGTAATTTTTATATTACTAATTCATTTAAAGAAGTTAAATTTGTAATGGTAGAAGAAGAATTTATAATGGGGAAAGAATTTATTTTAAGACCAGTATTCGAATTAGGTGAAAATGAAACTTTGACAGAAGTTTTTCATGATGGTCTTATGTTTACTTTAGGAACCAATGATAAATCTTTATTTTCAAAGGATAAAGTTAGAGATGTATTTATGTAAAGCCCTGTTATTCGTTTTGGGCTGAGGTTATGATTAAATTTTCTGTCTGGCTAAATATTATATTATTGTTCCTCATTATTACTGTTAAGATTTTAGGGTTATAGTTCAAATTAATTTTTAATGTTCTTAATTTCAAAACGATTTCAAGGAGTTAAACTCTTGTGATTATAAAGATTGACTTTGGTGATGATTTTATTCAATACATTTCTTGTTCAACAAAAGTAGGCAGGAAGATCAACAGTATTCAGGAGGACTTTCTAAATTGGATTTTTGACGAGGAAAAGAATACAGAATATTGGGCTTTAGAAAATGGGGAAAGAATTTACCCTAATTATGATGCAAAAGCAATTGTTGAATGGTTAAACAATGTAAGATTTAAGCGAGGAATAGCGAAGGCTAAATTAATCACGAATTCTCAATTATGTGTTAAAAAGAAATTATATTTTTAGAGTGTTTCTTAAATGTTTAATGTTCAAACCATAAGATTGTGAAAAAATGTACTTAAACTAACGGGTGCGTTAGTTCAAGAAGGAATAACAAGGAGTGAGTGGAAATGAGTTTGGCTTCCTATATTGGGTGTAATATAGAAATACCGATTAATGATGATGAATATTCAGATGAATTTTTTTATATTGGCGGTTGTTTTGCCGGTGAGTTTGACTTGCTCAATGTAAAGAAATATCAGTTTACTACTCCTTACGTTTATGAGGTATCAAGTCATTGGGGAATTGAGATTTCAGAATATATGAACCCAAAAACGTGTGCCGAATCGAAAAAGAAGCTAATAGAATTATGTAAAATTATGGACAGTTACCTGGAGAAAGGTGATTTATTTGAACTGTATAGTTGTTGGGTAGGAGAAGAAGCTGAAAAGCGAGATGGTGAGATAACCCTCCTAATCAATAACTTTGATATTGACCAGATTAAAATTCCCGAAAAAACGTTAGTTAGATTTGAAAAATGAATTTTTCTTCTTCAACTAACGGGGCAGTTTAGCTCATTAAGTGTAGTATGTTCGAACTGTGACTTAATAAATTAATAAGTAATTTTTATGAATATAGAGTTTAGAAGCACTGCATTATGAGATTCACTAATCTTTCATTTATTGGTAAAATAAAGAAAGAGGTGAGTTGCTTTTGAAAAAGCTTCCCAGGTATACACAAAGTTTTATCTTCACTCTATTTTTTCTTATTTTGGCTTTAGTTTCATTTAGAGTTTTTCAAAATTCTAAAGCTTTCCCAATCCTTTTTGGTACTTATTCCTTTTTTAACTTAGCTCGTGGTTTATATTATTTAAGGCAAAGACAGACTCAAAGGTAAGACAAATGAGCCCATGCTAAGATTTTTCCATTCACCGTGCATTTTGGTTCACCATTTAGAAAAATCTTTGAAAATATGAATCAAGATATCCTAATAAGGGGCTTCTGTATATCCGGTCACGTACGGACCTTATATGGTTTAGAGGCCATCCTGGCATTTTAGGTAAAGGCGACGGTAAAACCGTCCTTTTTTTTGTCACAAAACTCAACAAGTAGGTGATTTCATGAAAACTTGGATTAAAATACCTATTGGTTTAGTATCAATTCTTTTAATCGCTATGATAATTGGAATTTTAAGCTTTTACTCAATTAGATATTAATTTATTAGTAGGTTTCTATATATATTGGGTAAATCCTTCAATTAGAAATGACTTTTCGATGTTCTGCTGCAGGTCAGTTTTGTTAAGCAAAATCAGTTTGTGAAGAATTGTACTTAAAGTAACGGGTGCGTTAGCTGAAGAGCAGAGCTGTCTTTAAGGCAGCTTTTTCTTTATGCAACTAACGGGGCAGGATAATTCAGTAACGTCGCATAAGACCTATAGTGAACAAATAAAAAAAGACAGTGTACCACGCTGCCTCTTGTTGTATGGGTTAAAGAAAACGAAGAATTATTTAAACTTATCTAGTGAAATTATTCTATGTTTTAATTCTGAATTCATATCTAAAACACCTATCACAAATTGATTATCTTCCGTCAATGTTATGTATCTGAAATAATCATCATCAGAAATCAACAAATCGGTGTCATTCGTCATTTTTTCCATTTTGGCAAATACATCTACTGTGTACTCAAGGTGAAAAAAATCATCCAATCCCTTGCTTGAGCTACATAACCAGGTATACAGAAAATCTTTCAGTGTGATTTGTTCAAGCATCGATAATTGTTTCTTGAATTTTAACTTATCTACTGTTACGTTTATCATCTTTCAACACTCCTTTTAACGAGTATTCATTATATACATTGAAGTCTCCTTCAAACAATGCTATTTGCGTAACAATCCGTTTACAGTTTAGTTACTATACTAAAGGGGCTTGAATAACAATTGAGCTAATACACCTCAAAATCAGCTAATGGTAAGGAAAAAATGATGGTTTATTTGGTTTCAATACCATAGTTCTATAAGGGGTCCCGCCAACATTTTAACGGAAATATACGCTAAGCCTCCAACGATTACCAGCTTGGCGTTTTTTATTACTCTAAGGGATCCTGCCACATCGCCATCAAGCTAAGAAGAAGGATTATCCCCAAAACGAAAAAATATGCTATTCCTTGTAAATGCTGCTGAAAAGAAAATTCCCTATCATTTATAAATTTTAGTGAACAGGCATTTAAATAAATTAGGAGGAAGAAGCCATTGAAGACTAGTATCATCATTATCGATGACCATCAGCTTTTCCGTGAAGGCGTTAAGCGTATATTAGATTTTGAATCAACCTTTGATGTTGTTGCCGAGGCGATGACGGAAGCGAAGCTATGGATCTTGTTAAAACACACAAACCAGATGTTGTTATCCTAGATATCAACATGCAGAAATATGAACGGTGTCGAAGCAACTAAAATACTTGTAAACCATTACCCTGAAACGAAAGTCATCATTTTATCGATTCATGATGATGAAAACTATGTACAGCATGCATTGAAAACAGGAGCACAAGGTTATCTGTTGAAAGAAATGGACGCAGATGCGTTAATTGATGCTGTTCGTGTAGTAGCAGAAGGTGGCTCATACCTTCATCCGAAGGTGACAGATAATCTAGTCAAAGAATATCGCCGTTTAGCTGCTGATCGTGATTCAGTACATGCTGTAGAGATCAGAAGACCGCGTCATCTATTGACTCGACGCGAGTGTGAAGTTCTTCAAATTTTAGCAGACGGAAAAAGCAACCGTGCCATCGGCGAAACTTTATACATCAGTGAAAAAACAGTAAAAAACCATGTGACTAACATTCTTCAAAAAATGAATGTAAACGACCGTACACAAGCTGTTGTTCTAGCTATTAAAAACGGATGGGTAGAAGTGAAATAATTTCAATTTATGTTAAGTCCAGCTCTTTAGTTTTCGCAATGCGTGCTGAAGAGACGGGATTTTCTCACGAAACGAGCCTTAGAAGCAATTCTAAAGGCTCGTTTTTTTTGAGGTTATATTGGGGTAGGATCAGGAAAATGCGTATATACAACGATAAGCATTCTGATACAAGTCATATGGACATTATGAATTCTATTTTGTAGGTGATTGGAATTGTGTCTAAAAAGGCTCTACTCTATTGAGATTGTGAAAGAATGTACTTAAACTAAAGGGGCAGGATAGTTGAAGAACGAATATGGCTTTTTATGGTAAAGTAAACTTAAATTATTTTCATTAAGGGGTCTACCTGCTATGAAATTAGATGATAAAAAGAAAAAGGTACAAATGAAATACAGAGAGGAAATAAGGGAAAGGGGAGAATTTGGAAGTAACAGTAAAAAAATGCTTGTTATTGTTACTGCAATTATTATTATTTTAGTTGCATACTGGGCAAACTCCATTATTTTTAAAGCCTTTTAACTGTTTTTAGTTCTTTTAGAAGGCCACCAAATGGTGGCCTTCTGATTGTAAAAAAGAACCCTTAATTAACTAACGGGGCAGTTTAGTTGAACAAAGATAATCCACAATTTGAATAGAATATGTAGATAACAAATAGTTGTTTGGAGTATCGATCCAAATAACAACCTATGAAGGAAGGGTAAGCAAAATGAAGAAAATGGTTGGTTGGACACTTACTTTAGCTACGCTTTTGATAGGTGGAGTCATTTATTATTTCATAATGTTATCCCTATACGAACCATCAAAAGATGCATTTGACTTTCCGGTTCCTAAAAATGCTGAGCTAGTCCAGGAAAATGAACAAGGGAAAAGTTATGATTGGTCAAAAGCATCGGAGGAAAATGGCATACCATTTGGATATGAATTAGTCCTTAAATCGAATGGATGGAAAAAGGGAGAAAGAGAAGGGGCTTCCGTTTTTTACACAAAAGGAAATCATAAAATAGATTTGATTTCTACAACGAAGCATTTAGACATCCTTAAAGTGAATTAATATAAAGGAAATATCTTATTCGGCTAACGGGTGCTTTAGCTTAGGATCAGAGCTGTCTTTAAGGCAGCTTTTTCATATGGAACTAAAGGGGGCAGTTTAGTTCATTAAGCGTAGTGTTAAAGAACTTCGCAGTAAAAAATATGGTACACTATCACCAATACTTGTAAAGGCAGGAATGAGATTGAATATTGGCGATGTATTTTTTCAACTAGTTTTCCTTATTTTTATATTTGGAATAGGTTTAGCTGATTTTATTATTTATCTTTAGAATTAAGCTTTATAAGATCACCTTTAAATCATTTGGATAACTTTTCCAGCCTTTGAAATCGTCAATTAAGTCACTTTGTATATCTTCTTTTCCATTATCTGAAGATATTAAATAATCTTCCCAACTTAAATCATTTTGTGCTCCTTCGATTATATTATCTTCTTCTTCTAATAAACTATCATAATAATATCCAAAAGTGTCAGAAACCTTATCACCCTTATTATGCATTACCTTTTTAGATATCCTCAGCAATACATGAGATTCGTTAATGTTTCCTTCAATTTTTCTTTAAAACAAGGAATAGAAAAACTAGAGAAAATGATTAAAGCTTTAGAACTTAAAAATCAATAATTTTGGGAATGAGAAAATTGAAATCTACTAATTTTATGAACTAGGCGTTTCTCTAAATGAGAACCGTTTTTTTCGTTGATTTAAGATTTAAATATAGAGGTTCATAACTTAAAAGTTATGAACCTCTATATAAGATGTGATAAAATCAGCACTTGTCACTTTGGGCGTTATTTTACACTTGTTTTAAGAGATATTTACTTGACTCAGATTACTAAACTATCTCGTGCGGCTTCAACAACTTCTGTTGTTATTGGGGTAAATAGAAGTATTAGTTTGATGGAACCCTTATTTGTAATTATTTAGTTGTATCATCTATATGAGTAGAATTTGAAGTATCAGGATCAAAGGTATTAAAACTATTTAAATCAATAAAATGAGCAATTGCATCCTTATCTTTGTCAGCTATAATGAGGTTAAAGCCAGATAAGTTATTTTTTATTTTCTCTAATTGTTTTGTCGTTAAATCGATGTTTATTCTGAATTGAGTTTGAAATTTAGTATTATAGCCTTTAGGTTGCTCTGCTAACAATAATTCACTAGTTGTATTATTAAAAATATCGTATAATGCTTCAGGGTACTCAAGTGAAAAGTAAATTTTTTGAGTATTTTCCTGTAAAATTTCGTATATGTCTACATCGATTTCATAATTCATAAGAAAAGTTAATTCCTTATTCTCAGTAATATAATTCATTTCAAAATTTGTTATGCTAAATTTAGGGGGGAGTAACTTGTTTTCTAATGATTTGTTTTTTTGAATAGATGAATTATTCTGTTCAGATTCAATTGGATTATTGCCATTTTTTTCACTTGTCTTTTCTGAAGAATTACACCCCATTAGAAAGGACATACAAATGATAAAAGGACAAATAAACTTTAGAAGCATATATTTTAACACCTCTGTATATTAGTAATAAATAAAGACTTCAATGATTATATATTGAAATCTTCAAATCTCGAAATATCATTATTGTTTAACTTTATCGCTCCATGTTGCATAAGTGTAATTAGCTGTTGTAGTTGTTGCATTTGTTAAATTACAAGGTGGAGCAACTTTATAACGAGTTCCAGTGGCTTTTACCCATTTACTTCCTGCAGTTAATTTCCATGATCCCTTTGGAATAGACCAAGTTGTAGAAAGAGTTTTCGTACTATTATATCCATACCCAACATTAGCCGTTATTTTTGCCCCTGTTTGTAGTACTTTAAATGAAGCTTCTCCTCCTATACTTACTGTAGCAGCATGAGAAATTTGTACAGATCTAGTAACACTATCTGTAGCACTACTGTTATTTGTTGCATAATGAGTGAATTCAGTTTTTGTAGAAGTTGTTTTAGATTTATAAGATGTTGTGTACGTTCCTACTTCTGTACAAGCATAGGGTACAATTGCAATAGGGTCTTCACTTGTTTCTGCTTTTGCCTCTGATAATGAAAAACCTGAAAATAATATGAAGCATAAACTTGTTGATAATAATATTTTTGAAAATTTCATTATATCCACCTCATCATATTTATCACTTCATTGTTAATACTATTCTTGTTTTATTGGAAATACAATGAATAATTAACATTTTTTTCTTAATTTTTTAAAGATTTCTTGACAACTTGTTTGTATGATAAGCCTTCACAAAACCTTATCACCCGGTTTAACCATGAACTTAAATTCAAGGGTGATGAAATCCTGCGAATAAGCGAGTATTAGTGAGGAAATCGAATTAAACTGAGGGATTTTTAGAATCGTAGCTTATTAGAATTTTGTTCATTTACTATTTTTGTAATAACATCTAAAATTTAGTTATTGAAATTAATGGGCGGTGTAAATTTGTTAACTACTATAAATATTCCAGGATTAATTCTAACTTCTCTTTTCGCAATACTAGTTTTGTTTTTACTAAGAAAACTAGTGCAATCTATTAGACGGTAAAACTGTCTTTTTTTTACAGTTTATGTAACCTCTGCAATATGTTTTATTGAACTAAAGGGGCAGGATAATAAAGGAGTGTTTTTTTGAAAAAGGTGTTAATAGGTATTATTAGTATTGTGGTTTTATTTATAGGTTTTTTCTTTTTTCTGAAATTAAATCAACCCTTAGTAGCTTATCCAAGTGCCTCAGCGAATGATAAACAGGTACAACTGGTTTCGGTAGGAAATAAAAGTCCATTTGGGAATATTCAAATTGAAGAAGTTCTTGTCAATGATAAAGTTGTACCCTCCAAAGTGAAATTACAGGTGAGTTATCATCCAAAAGGGTTTGTTATCTCTGATCATTTTAATGGCGAAGAAGATGAATATACCTTCAAAGGATTAGATTCTATAACTCTTAAACCAAAGACTGACCCACAAAAGCAACTCGATAAAGTAAATGCTGGTACTGCAACAGAAGATGATACTATTTATGCCCTATCGTTAGTGCATGAACATAGTATTGAGAGAGTCATAATTAAATACCACTATTTTGGCATGTCACATGAATTGGTTGTACCCATGGTTGGAATGTGACTAACGGGTGCGTTAGCTGGAGATCGGAGCTGTCTTTAAGGCAGCTTTTTCATATGGGGCAGGTTAGTTTAATAAGGGAAGTTAATCTTCGATGAAGAATAAGTTATGATGGACTCCTTGCCTTTATCGAATGCCAAACCTTTATCTAAACTTTGCTCTTCAATTTCACGAGTGCTGCAACATCCTGTAAGAGATAGGCTGTTTTCGCATACTTTGTTGCTATTTACCAGGTATAGCGGTGTGGTTGATTTCCCCTCCAGATGCTTGCTTTCCGCGGGGCGGGCGTTGAGCCTCCTCGGCGTAAACGCCTGTGGGGTCTCACCTGTCCCGCAGCTCCCGCAGGAGTCTCGCACTTGCGCTCCAATCAACCTTAAATCGTTTAGTTTTTAAAAACAACAATCTTTACGAAAAGAGCCAAGAGATAAGAATAAGAGAACGGAGAGTGAAAGGAAGAGGGCCGAATTGTATGCATGAAGTAATAGATATGATTTATTTACAAGAAAACTTAATTTGACCTTGTTTTTACTCTTTTTAAAATTTGCATTAAAGCATATAAAAGACCACTCTCAGAGTGGTTTTTTAATCCCGCATTGCTCCTGCCTCTCGGGAAGTCATTGCACCTTGTCCTTCGATTACATCTTTTTGAATTTCTTGTTTTACTTTTTGTGCATCAGTTCCTGAAAATCCTGGTTTCATGATTGAACCCGAATTCTTTTTGGCTTGTTGATCCTGTTGCATGCAAGTCCTCCTTAATCCATTGTTTAACACTCTTATTATTCACAAATGGCACTTAGTATATTCCGGGATTTGAGCGGATTTTAATTCTTGATTGCAGCCCTTTGTCTTTCCTATTGTTCAATTCTTTTCATCCAGACGTTATAGTAACGGAACCCATACACAAAAAGCCCTAGATTCTATTGAATTCAAGGCTTTTCGAAATGAAATCTCATTTTCGTTTGGATTTTTTATACCATTATTGGTACCTATTCCCACACCTGGTGAAGTATAGTATCATGAATAGGTATGACAAACAAGGAGGGGATATGACCAAAACCATTGGCCTTATTTGTGCTAGTTTACGCAATAATTCTTATAATCGAATCATTGGCAGTCATGGATGGTTCAGCCCATTTCGTTGTTACAAAAAAGAGAAAATGAATCATCGGAACAAAAGGATTATTATGCTTGGAGTCCGCAATATAAAACGTGAAATAGGCTACGGGATTCATCCGTATTATTGGAGAATAGGATATATATCGGAATATTTCTGGGAGGTAGAAAAATGGCGAAAATTACTGTAGGAACCGAAAACGAAACACCGATTGAACTATATTATGAGGACCATGGTAGAGGGAAGCCGGTAGTATTAATTCACGGTTGGCCATTAAGTGGCCGATCTTGGGAATATCAAGTTCCTGCTCTCGTTGAGGCTGGATACAGAGTCATAACTTATGACCGTCGAGGGTTCGGTAACTCTTCGCAGCCATGGAACGGTTACGATTATGACACATTCGCTACTGATTTACACCAATTACTGGAGCATTTGGATATCCAACGTGTGACACTGGTCGGATTTTCAATGGGGGGTGGAGAAGTAGCCCGCTATATCGGAACTTATGGAACAGATAGAGTAGAGAAGGCTGTATTTGCAGGAGCTGTACCACCATTTCTTTA
Organism: Peribacillus sp. NPDC056705; assembly: GCF_043656335.1. NCBI lineage: Bacteria > Bacillati > Bacillota > Bacilli > Caryophanales > Bacillaceae > Peribacillus > Peribacillus sp. NPDC056705. The sequence continues at coordinate 14,940 of NZ_JBHTYI010000014.1, forward strand.
CAAGTCAGCAGAACATCCTGAGGGAGCATTTGATGATGCAGACATTCAAGGATTGGAAAATGGAGTGAAAAATGATCGCCTGGCATTTCTTGATGAGTTTACGAGAGGATTTTTTTCTGCTGGAGATCGAACAGACTTAGTCAGTGAACCATTCCGACTTTACAATAGGGATATTGCAGCGGGTGCATCGCCTAAAGGGACACTGGATTGTATCGCTGCTTTCAGCAAAACGGATTTCAGAGGGGATTTAGCCAAGTTTAATATACCTACCCTCGTTCTTCATAGTGATTCAGATGCAATTGTTCCATTTGAAAATAGTGGGAAGCAGACACATGAAGCAATTCCTGATTCAAAGGTAACTTTAATAAAGGGTGGTCCACATGGGTTCAATGCAACACATGCCAAAGAATTTAATGAAGCACTGCTAACATTTTTAAAGGGCTGATTACAAATGCCCGTAGATTGTTGGAAACTGATCGATAGAAATCGTTTTTTTTGATAAATTCAACAATGAATATAACAGAGCCACTTTAAAAACGGGTGCGTTTGTTTTTTTAGGAAGACAAAAAGGGCCAGCGTTTTATATAAAAGATCAATCCAATTTAATAGAAATATAAGGGCATGTTTTGATTATCTTTTTTCAAAACATGCCCTTTCTATTTAGCGAGTATACGTTTATCAACAATCTGGCGCGATTGCTGGACAATAAGCAGTCGCTTTTTTACTAGTCGGATCCGAATGGATGAAAATAATTAAGAAACCCAACTAATCTTCTCATGTAAAGGCAGCTCAGTTCCAGGGGCTGCCATTTGGCAGCCTTTTTGCTTAATGAGCTAAAGGGGCAGGTTAGTTCGACTGTAGTTTTACAAAAAAGATTGATCATTTAGAATAAAGTTTGATAAAAATAACCTCTTTGGATTCTTATCCGTAAGAGGTTATTTTTTAGTTATGCTTTTTATTGAGTTTCTGGTTTCTGCTGATATTTTTTAAATTTCAATCGTGTATAAGAAATAATGCCGGACAATAAGAAGAAGCTGATAATCGTTCCTTCCCGAATATTGATTGGTAAATTGTATAGTAGTGATATTGTTATTGATAGAATAATGGAGAATAAATCGACACAATATCTGTATTGAGAGAAAGGGCGTTTTGTTAATTCGGCTATTCGTAAACATAAACTTTCAATAGGAAAAGGAATAATATCTAATGATAAAATAATGCCTGTTGCTCCACCGGCTAGTATCGCACCGAAAATAAATAGTCCGATTCTTACTAAATAATTCTCTACGTGAATCGTACCGAAAATAGTATAGAGGAAAAAATTAATAACCATTCCAAAGAACAAGATGGAAATGAACATCAAAGTGAATTTTCTAAAATCCCTTTTTTCGCATAGGCAGATATAACCGAATAGAAAAATGAGATTTGCAATGAATGTAATTGTGCCAACTTTGATGGAAGTCCATTCAGATATGGATAAATTCATTGCATTAAAACTGCTGACACCAACATCGGCTTTTAATGTAAGACTAATGCCAATAGCACTTACTATATAGAGTAGAATTGATTCAATTACATTTTTCATGATTATTGCTCTAATATGTCCATTATTTGCATTAAATTTGGTATCGTATATGTGCTCTTAGGTAAACATGATTTAGGCATGCTTCTCTTAGGGTTAAACCATACACAATCAATTCCGGCATTGATAGCTCCTTGAATATCCGATGTTAAACGATCACCTATCATTAAAAATTCTTCTTTACGATTTGTATGCAGGGCATCAAAAATATAGTAAAAGAAATGGGGATTCGGTTTTTCATAACCAATTTCTTCTGAGATAAAAAGATGTTCAAAATATCCTTGTAGCTTGGCACCTCCTAATCTTTTTCTTTGAGTCTTTCCTACACCGTTTGTTCCAATATATAATTTATAATCTTGCTTACTTAAAGCATTTAATAATTCATGTGCATGGATAATGGTCTTATGTCCTTGGTTTAAATGCTCACGGTACATAGCTTCAACTTTTGCTCCGTTTTCATCTATATGAAATTCCTTCAAAAAAAGTGAAAAACGCGTTGTCAGCACTTCTTCACGAGAAATCAAGCCTTCCTCTAATTGATGCCATAATCCATCATTAATGCGCTTATAACATGCAATGGTTTGTTTGTTATAGGGCAACTCGTACAGCGTAATAATTTGTTTTAAAGCCTTTTCTTCTGAATTTTGAAAATCAAGTATCGTATCATCTAAGTCAAAAATAATATGTTTGTATTTGTTCATTCCTATCCACCCCTTGGTAGTAATATATCGAAGGTAAGAATATAATAATAGGAGATATCTCATATTGAGGTGATAAAATGGAAAAAATCAATTTGAAGGATTACGCTGAAAATTTTGCAGATATATATAATGATATTCAAGAAACTTTTCCGAAAGCAGTTTTACATCAGGCTTTTATTTGTAAGTTTTCTTCTAATGAATATATAGTGCGCTTTGATGAAGATATTCAGTACTTATTTTTATTATTGGATGGGCGGGCAAAAATATATATAGTACACGAAAATGGAAAACGTGCGCTGATTCAGTTCCTAAAGAAAGATGATTTTATTGGTGAATTATCCTTGATTGAGGTGGAAAAGGATTTAAAAGATGTTGTGGCTATAAATGACTGCACTTGCTTAGCGGTTCCATTGGCTTCATCGAAAGAGCATCTGTTAAATGACAATCTTTTTCTCCATAATTTATCAAAATATTTAGGTGATAAATTACTTAAAAGAACAGATCATTACACAGCTATGCAGGATTATGAATTCAAAAATCGATTGGCCAAATATATTCTTCAAATAGAAAACGATGGATGCTTTCAAGAGAAGCATACCGAAACAGCAGAATACGTGGGGGTAAGCTATCGACATTTATTATACACACTTAACCAATTCCATGAAGACGGATTATTAGAGAAAAAAGGAAGGAAATATTTTATCATTAATAAAGAAAAGTTAGAAAGATTGAGTTCAAAAAAGGATTAATGTAGTATGAGTTGATAACTTGAAATATAAATATCACAGAAACGAATACTGCTTATAGAATTATTGAGGCTTATGCAGAGTGTCAAGGCATTTTATTTTGATTATAGCAATGAAATGAATACCATTTGGCGATGAATTATTTTACTAAGTTTTTAATGTTTTTACTGATATATGCAAAGTTAGCAGTACACTAATAATGTAATAAGGTTTACTTCAGTAAAATAAGGTATATTATATTTGTTGAATAGATTCTCTTTAGAGACAAGAAAAGTAGGTGAACAAAGTGGGAAAATATCAATTGGATACCAAAGGTAAGGTAGCTGTGACAAAGTATCATGAAAAACAGACGCCTGCCAAATTTGATAAAAAGCAGCAACTTGAAAAAATACGTGCAGAGTATTTGAAAAAGAAGCAAAAACAAACAGATAAATAATATGAATGAAAACATAGGAAGACTAAAATCTTCCTATGTTTTTCTTATTCGGAGTTCTTTTTCAATTGATGATAGAGTTTATTATTCCCATAAATTTCAGATTCGGTGACAAAAAACTCGTCATCAGATGTCCATTCCTCACTAAAAATTTCAGTAGCAGAATCAATAGACCAGCCGTTATTTTGGATACACCAGTAATCTTCAGCAGAAATTTTTAAAACATTTGGATACTCACTTGGCTTAGGTAGCTGAATAAAAAGATGAGTCTCGATCTTTTCAGCAAGATACTTTTTCAACACCCCACACTCAAAGAAAGTCAGGGAATACGTACTTTACATCAATATGGGAGGTTGTTGAGGCAACCCTTTATTAATGAACTAAAAGGTGCGTTAGCTGAAGATCGGAGCTGTCTTTAAGGCAGCTTTTTCTTATGGCGCTAACGGGGCAGGTTAGTTTAATAAGGGTTCCATTTAAAAAGGAACCGCGATTGGCGATTCCTAAGATTATTATTTATTTGCTGCGTTTATGGTACTAAGTGAATTGTTAAGTGCTGTTTTACACTTGTTTACATCAGGACTCGATGAACGAACTGCTGCTAATACAACATCAATTGTTCCATCAATTTTCGTCCATGTAGCGCCATCGATTTTTCGGAGATTTGGTTCCTGTGTGTCCCATTGATGTTCTAATTCATCTGCCCTCTTTTTCGCTGAAGCAAAGTCATTTTTGTTTACAGCGTTTAGTATATCTTTTTCAATTTTTGCAAAATCGTTTAACTGTCCAGATAATGTAGTTTGTGAGGCGCCAGATTTTGATGTTGATTTATTTGCACCTTTTAAGACACTAAGTGAATTAGTAAGTGCTGTTTTGCTTTGATTAATATCAGGTTTTGAAGAACGAACCGCTGCTAGTACAGAGTCAATTGTTCCATCAATTTTTGTCCATGTAGTGCTATCAATATTTCGAAGCTTAGGTTCTTGTGTATCCCACTGATGTTCCAAATTATCAGCGCCTTTTTTTGCTGAAGCAAAGTCGTTTTTATTTACAGCGTTTAGCATATCATTTTCAATTTTAACAAAATCATTTAATTGACCCGCTAATGTAGCTTGCTCTGCAGCACCTTGTGATGCAATATTATTACTGCGCCAGTTATAACCACCTATACCAACAACTAAGAAAATTACGAGTACAACAATCGTTTGTGTTAGCACATGTTTCTTATTTGCATTACTTTGGTTTGTTTCCGCTATATCACTTTTAGCATTTGTATCAATTTTTGAAACGGCAAGGAAAACGATGATTGCTAAAATAGCGATAAGAAAAATCACACTCGTAACGGTTGTCCCGAGTCCTAATCCGCCATTTACTTTTGGTTGAGATAGGTAATCTCCAATTGACGCTCCAAGCGGACGAGTTAGAATATAAGCAATCCAGAAAGCTAATACTCCGTCAAGTTTCAAAAATTTATAAGCTAAGAACACAAGAGCAATAATAATAACAACGCCTATTCCTGTGTTAAGATAACCAAAACCAAGTTGTTCAGAATATAAATCGCCGACCGCTGTTCCAAGTGCAAAGGTGAAAAGGACCGTAAGCCAGTAGAAAACTTCTCTTTTTTTAGTAAAAATCGAGTGGATCGATAGTGTTTTTTCACTAAGATACCAAAATAGAAAAGTCAGTCCCAGTAACACCGAGAATACAGCTGTACTAACCTCAAGTGGTACGCCCATATTATCTGTCAAATAATCCGTTACAAGTGTTCCAAATACGCTTATAAGAACAACTGTTACCCAGTAAATGGCTGGAACATATTTGTTTGCTTTAAATTGAAAAAACAATGCAATAAAAAACGCAACTCCCATAATAATGGTAGTAAGAGTTAAACCAAGTCCAATGTTGAAATTGATGTAATCAGCAAATGTTTCACCAACAGTTGTACACAAAACTTTGATGATCCAAAAGAAAATCGTCACTTGTGGCACTTTGTTAAGTAGAATTTTCATTTTATGTTGGTTTTCTTGCATATATAATTTCCTTTCTTTAAAGTGGTTTCCCACAACTTAATTTTATTTCTCTCTCTAAATAAGGATGCCCATCCAAATCCAAGTTAATCATTAAGGAAGTCTGGGGCTGTTTCTCCCACAGTGGTTGCCATAATCTTGACGATTCCAAAAAATATGGTGAGTTGTGATTCTTTGCTTATCATTTACAGACCTGAAGGTTGGACCATTTCAGTTTGTTCAGAAAATGCTAAGTTTTCTTTAATGGAACTCATCTCCTTTTTGGAAGTGGTCATTGTTACAAAGCAATCTCCATCTCTGACAAAAATAGAAAATACAACATTTCCCCATAATAAGAAAAGTCTGTTTATCAATTAACCATAGGATTTCAACTCTTATTACAGCCGATTTTCCATTAGAAAAAATCCTTATCTTTCTTGACTTAGGTCTTTATGGCTGTACTTAGCAAGGAAAGGGATGTGTTTCGTTACTCTGTCATACATGTAGAACACTACTTGTACCAAAGGCTCCAATTTTTTGGAAGACTGCATAACGAATATGCTTGCCCCGTATGAAATAAGGACGCCACCAATCACGTCTGCAGGATAATGGACTCCGACGAATATACGCGAAATGCCAACAATAATAGCCCATACTAATACGGGATATTTCCACGAGTCGTTTCGTAGCACCATCGTACATGCTATGGAGAATACTAATACCGAGTGATCACTTACAAACGAAGAGTCAGCAGGATGCAGTATTAACTGATGAACATGGTGTGCCTCGAATGGACGTGGATGATAGTAGACAAGGTGAAGGATTGCGTTTATGAACAATCCAAGTAAGCAAGAAAAAACAGCGTATATAGCTGTGTACTGTTTTTCCGCTCGTTTTTCTTTGTTTGCAATAAACCATAGGAACAACATAAGTGCGATTACCACATAAGGAACGCTATTAGTGATGAATATCATTCCTCTATCTAGATAAGAGAAATGGCCGGACCAACCGTTAATCCATTGAAATATTTCATAGTTCATATTGTTCATCTCCTTGCTTATTTGGTTTTGGTTTCTCATTTAAAATCAAGTTGACCAGAAACAGCATTCTAAGTGTATCGAAGGAACCTGAACATCCTATGAAAATTACGTTAAAAATAAATTAAAAAAGAAAAATAAATGCGAGTTTAGTGCTATAGTCTTTTAAAAATGAAGGCAAAAACCAAATAGTAAGCAATTGCATGTGCAAAGCGACTTTTGATGTATTTTGGAAGCGACGGTTCCCCAGATGAAACTTATACGCTTAAAGCTTATGTTTCATCTGGAGGAGCAACAACAGATTTCAGTGTTCTTATAAATTTTAATAAAGAGAAAAGAAAACCAAAGAATATTTATTGGAACTATCATGAAGAAAAAGCAAATATAAAATGGGTTGATAATGATACCGTAATAATTAATGGTCACCAATTAGAAGTCCCAAGTGAAACTTATGATTCAGAAGGGAGTAGAAGAAAATTATAAATCAACTAACGGGGCAGGTTAGTTTCATAAGGAATATATTATTTTTAACAAAATTAGAGTAAAATGGTAATTATAAATTTATTAAATTAAGGATTGGGGAATATGAGGCATCTTATTGCATCAATTTATATATCATTTGGTTTTCTATTTTATTTTCTTACTTTCTTTGGAGACTATTATCCTTCTAAAATCGTTGGATTTGTTTCCTTTGTATTTATATTTATTGGTTTTGGTTATTTGTTTAAAGAGTTTAAAGAAAGAATCAAAAAAACTTTTTAGTGAATTTATTTCTTGAACTACCGGGTGCTTTACTTCAATAAAGAAGGTTGCTGAGGCAGCCTTTTTCTTATGGTACTACCGGGGCAGGATAGTTGAAGAGTGCTGTTTAATCTTTATTCAACAATTGGGCCATTTAACGGAACAACACTTGGCAGCTAAATTGGAGATAATGTTAGAAAATGGGAGTTGCTAAGGATTACACTTGAAATTTTTATTAAGTATTAGAGAGTTGAAGCGATGTTGGAAAAACCTAATATTCCTGAGTATTTTAAGAAATGATACTGTATAGAAATGAAAGGTGCTAGGTAAGCAAAAATTAACACAATTCATGGGTTTGCATGAAGGAGATAGAAAATGAGGTTACAAGAAATTATTGGTATAGTTAGGGAATATTTTTTTCTGGCATTAATAGCCGTAATTGTTTTAGGGATTATCTTATTTCTAGGGTATTTCATTGTAAATAGAAAACCTTTTGGAGAGAAGAAAAACTTTCCCAAGAAGCAGTTGTTTCTTGGAGGATTGTTTACTGGCTATGTCATCATGGTTATTGGCGTCACTTTTTTGAATAGAGGTGCAAATTATCAAGGTGGGATGGATTTATCTTTTTTTAGTTCATATCGCGAGGCTTGGTATAGTTTTAGTGTAAGGCATTGGCAGTTCGTGTATTTAAATATATTCATGTTTGTACCATTCGGTATCCTTTTCCCATTATTGCATTCACGTTTTAAAAAAGCAGTATGGACAATCGGGACGGCAGCGTTTTTTACTCTTTCCATTGAAAGTGTCCAGTTAATAACAGGATACGGCATTTTTGATGTTGACGATTTATTTAATAATCTTCTGGGCGCCATCATTGGATATGGTATCATCATGGGCTTTATTACAATCAAAGAAAAGGGAATAAAGCGATCCTTGTTCTACTTTTCACCTTTATTGCTAGTGTTTATCCTATCCGGAAGCATGTTTGCATACTACTGTTTGAAGGAATTTGGAAATCTCTCCATCGTGCCAATTCATAGAACTAATACAACAAATGCAACAATCACTATTGATGTACAGCTTGAGGATCATAGAAGAAAAGTTCCGGTTTATAGGGCGCCAAGCTATACAAAGGCTTCTGCTGATGAATTTGTCCAAAATTTTTTTGAGAGAATGCATATAGATACATCGGACATGGAGGATATTTCTTATCCGGATGAAGGAATGTATCGGATTAATGGAGAGAATTCTTATCATTTGTCATTCCAATTCCTAGATGGAAGTTATAGTTTCTTGGACTTTTCAAGGTTGGATGAAGATATAGAGCCTAAAGATATAGATGAAGAAACCTTAAAAGAAAGTCTAACAAAGTTTGGCATAGATATTCCACAAGATGCTAGGTTTCAAAAAGTTGATACTGGGATGTATGAGTGGACAGTAGATAAAAAGGCAAGAAGAAACCAGTTGATAGACGGTGTTTTAACAGCAAATTATTATAATGATAATACGGTGAAGGAAATTGAGGACCAATTAATTACCTACGACAAGGTAAAAGATATTCAAATAAAGAGTCAACAAGAAGCGTATAAAGAAGTTTTAAAGGGGAAATTTCAAATTTTCACTAGAAATAACAAGATAGATACCCTACAGATCCATAAAGTAGAGGTAAGCTACTATTTAGATTCCAAAGGCTATTATCAACCTGTTTATGATTTCTATAGTACAGTAGATGGAAAGGATATGACTATCTTAATTCCAGGAATCTAGAAAACTTTATTGCTAATAATAGCAATTCTAATGGGTTAGGCAATACAAATTTAAAAAACTCATAAAAGATAAATAGAAAAGATTTTAGTCAGTTGAACAAGAGTAGATTATTAGTTGAAGAAGAACTAAATGAAATGATTTTAGGGTTGGAACCAAATTTTGGTTATTCAATTAAAGGGCGCGATTCTTGAAAAAGGTTCACTTTTCTTATAAATAACTTAATGGCAGTTTAGTTTAATAAGATGGTAAAATGATGAGAATTAATTATGCTATGGGGCTGGTCAGTTGTAATTTTATAAAGGAGTTGTGAGAAGTTGAAATATCGTAAAGCAAATGTCGATGATATTGATAAATTGGTCGAGTTAAGAAAAAAGCAATTAGTTGATGAGGGGATAGAACCTAATATAGATATTGATAGAGAACTATATGTTTTCTTTAAAAATAAACTAAGTGATGGTACTTTAATTCAATGGCTAGTGGAAGATAATGAAGAAATTATAGCTTGTGGTGCAGTAATTTTTTATGAATTTCCACCTTGTTACACCAATAAGACTGGAAAAAAGGCTTATATCACAAATATGTATACTAATGAAAATTATCGTGGGCAAGGAATCGCAACAAAGCTGTTAACTAAATTAGTTGATGAAGTTAAGATTTCAGGTATTTCACAAATATGGCTTGGGGCTTCAAAAATGGGTAGACCAGTGTATAAGAAGTTTGGTTTTATGGAAACTGATGAATTTCTTGAATTAAATATTTTTTAATAATTTGTGAAGTATAACACTTAAACTAACGGGTGCGTTAGTTGATTAAGGAAGACAAAAAAAGATCAGCGTTTTTATAAAAGAATAATCCAATTTAATAGTAGTATAAGGGCATGTTTTGATAATCTTTTTTCAAAACATGCCCTTTCTATTTATTCATTTATCAAGGTTATTTGTATTAATTTGATCAAATTTTGTGGTGATCCTATGATCCATTCTTTTTTTTATTTTTGCTCTGTATAAATTAATCGCTCCTAAAGCTACAGATATTCCGGCCCAATATAGGGCTTGTTGATAACTGTTCAATAGATTAACTACTAATCCGAATAAAGAGGGTGCTATGACAATGAATAATTGATTTAATGTCAATGCTGAACTCACCGTTAAACCTATAAAACGTGAATCCGATTGTTCTGTGATACAAGCAATAAAAATGGAATACCAACCAATGGCTACAAAACCCAAAAGAAAACAAAATAATAGCATCAATATTTCCATTTCAACAGTCATGATGAGTGGCAGCATCACTGTAAGAATTACGGTAACAGCCATCACAATAAGCAATAATCTTTCCCTTATACCTTCAAAGAATTGATCACTCGCCCATGCGATGACTACCCGTCCAACCATACCACCTATTAAAACGACGCTTAAATATTTTCCTGCCTCTGTTAATGAATAGCTCCCTTCGTTATGCAAATAACTCATAAAATGTGCAATGATAATCATCTGTAATGACATCATCACAACACCCACTATATACATCGGATATAACTCCTTATTATTTTTGATGACATTCATTTTCTCCTTGAACCCGACCGAGGTTGATCTCGTTCCACTCGTTCTTTCTGGTTCGTTATATAATAATAAGAAGATCAGCCCTCCCATTATTGCTACGATCCCTTGTACTACATGGACTGATGACAAATTGAAATGATAATATGTATAGGATAAAACTGCAGAGGCAAGAGATCCTCCAATCGGTATTCCCGTCTGTCTTATCCCTAGAGCCAGACCTCTATGTTCGTTTGGAAACCATTTTACGATGGCCGTGCTTCCACCGGTTTGAGCACTTCCGTACCATATACCGACCAACAATAATAAAAGTAGCAATACAATATAATCATTAACAAAAACTAGCGTTAAAGCTGAGAGGCCCAATAAAATGGTTCCCCACCCGATAATGTGTTTTTCCCCTTTTTTATCCATCAAGTAACCGAACGCCAGCATTGAAAACATCGGACCAATATTGACCGCTGAAACAATGAAGCCTGTTTGAAGTGGTGTTAAATTCCATTCAATTTGATAAAATGCAGCGATGGGTCCCATGCCATATGTCACAAAGGTTGCTGCAGTTTGTGATAACGTGGCCACCAATACGATTAACCATTTATAATATGTATGCATTAAGAAATTCTCCCCCTATGCTTGATGTATCATTCAATAATAATTCGTTGGGATAAATTCTTACTTATAGCTTCTAGCATTATCTAGTCCCCCTTACTTATTAAGCTAACTAGAGTTTACTCTGACTTCCCAGAAGCGTAAAATGGAGGAAAATGATAGGGTTCATAAATTTTTTTTATAGGGTGTGCCAACTATATGAACATCAAAGAAATAGCATTGAAAATTGAAATATTAAACCGTCAAAATTTAAGTAAGTCTGCAGAAATCACGAACTATACTCAATCCGCCCTTACGGCTAAAGTGAAAAAAATAGAGTCGGAAATTGGAAAACTTGTTTTTAAACGCACGCCCCAAGGATTGAAAATCACTAGCGTAGGAATACAATATAAAAACTATCTTCAACTTATTTCACAAGAGTACGAAGAATTTTTACAAAACATTGGTGCCATTCAAACTAACTCTAAAGTGGATTTTGGCACATCACATACAACCTTGAAAATCTATGGTGCCCATATCGCGAATACTTTGAATAAGAACGACATTCAAATGGATGTGGATTTCGCCGTAGATTCCAGTAATGCCATAAACCAAAAAGTGCACAATTCCGAATTAGATTGTGCACTCATTAGTGAACCTATTAAGAAATATCCCGACTTAACTTATGACATCGTTGCAACTGAAACATTCGAGGTCATTTCAAGTAAGGACCATATCATCAATTTTGATTGGGAAACACCTATTACATTGCTCGTATTGAGTATAGGTTGTATGTATACAAGAGCTGTGACCGAATGGCTTATGAATAATCAAATACCATATAAATTAAAGGAAATAAAATCAATCAGTAGTATCCAAGATTTTTTGCAAATCAGCAATACCATTGCAGTATTGAATACTAAGCTTATAGATTTATATAACTATACAAACATTCACTATTACAAATTAAGCTTTAACAATGTCATTAATACCGTTTTTGTTTATAAGATGAACGACGGCGAACAGAACAATATCGTACAATTAAAAAATGTTCTGAAGACGATTGGTTAATTATAAAAAGGGTTTTATCTTTAGAGTTGCTTTGGTGGCTCTTTTTTTATGTAACTATCGGGGCAGGATAGTTGAAGAGTACTGTTTGATCTTTATTCAATAATTGGGCCATTTTGTTTGAAATTTAGGAGTGAAGAAATGAATAATTTTCTTACAGCATTAACTTATGTAAATAAAATGATTTATGAGTCGAATCACTTAACTGTAAAGTCAGTTCAAGAAGAGAAACAAAATTCTAAGTATGGTGCTGGTACATTTCAATTATCTTCTAAAACAGTCCGATTCAGAGTTGCGAATATAACCCCTACCAAAGTAGGGCAGTTTGTTGCATTTTGGGAAAAAGACGAAAATAATAAAAATCAACCCTACTTATATGAGGAAGCCCCTGATTTATTAGTTATAACTACCTTTAAAAATGAAAATGAGTTTGGTCAATTTATTTTCCCAAAAGAAATTCTTTTAAAACAGAACATTCTTAGGTCTACTTCAACAAAGGGCAAAATGGCAATAAGAGTTTATCCTAGCTGGGATAGTCCGAGTAGTAATCAAGCGATGAAAACTCAAAAATGGCAGTTACCCTATTTTGTTGACATGTGTAATCCGGATAAATTACCCTTAGAAAAAATATTAGAACTCTATTCTTTTTAATCCTCTGTAATCGGGCGCGCTTCTTGAAGAATTTTCGCTTTTCTTAATGAACTAACGAGTGCGTTAGCTGAAGATCAGAGCTGTCTTTAAGGCAGCTCTTTCTTTATCCCAACTAAAGGGGCAGGGCAGTTCAACAAGCATAGTGTCTTCGTCTGTGAGGATTATTTCTAAAAAAGTTTTTTAATGGTAAAATTAGTTAGGGGTGATTTTGTTGAATAGAAATAAAAGTTTTAAATTTTATTTTATAGTTTCTTTAACTTTTCTCATTTTAGGTTTTATTTTTATAAATATCTTTACCAATATAGTACCTACCATTATTCTTTTTGGTTACTTCTTTCTGTACTACCTCATTAGTGGCCTTTATCGTTTATCCCAACATAAGAAGCAAAACAGATCGAACTCCTATAATTAAATTTCGTACCCTCTCATTTGCGTCATAGTCTGTTTCAACTCTTCAATAAGTCATATGGCACTAACGGGGCAGGTTAGTTGAATAAATACATTCTTCATCGTTAATGGCTCCTTTCGTATGTAGCTCTGCACTTGTTTTTTAGTTTATGTCTAACGGGCGTAGTATTTACAGAGAAGAAAGCGATAATTACATGAGAAATATGTCCTCAGCTCTTTCGATTTCGACCGAAAAAAGCGATTTGGAAAAATTCCCAAATCGCTTTTTTTATAGTATTACTTTTTAGGTTTCTTATTTAAAATAAAGCGTAGTTCATTGATATCATCATCAGATAGGGTATCTTCCTGAATGAATTGGACAAGCATGGATTTCAAGGTACCTCCATAGATACGGTTGATGAATGATTCGGTCTCGGCACGCCGGCACTCTTCCTGTGTATAGAGCGGGTAAAAGGTGTAAACTCTTAGATTTTTATTGACACCTACTACATCTTTTTGAACTAATCGATCGAGAAGAGTGCGTATAGTTTTCGGCTTCCACTGGCTACTCTCCTGTAAGGAAACGATGATGTCATTTGCTGTTTGAGGGGCTTTATCCCAAAGCACGTTCATGATTTCCCATTCTGATTCTGATATGCTAGGAATGTTTTTCTCCATTTTTCTCCCCACCATTTTCTTGATAGATTCCTAAATCTTTTAAAATTGATAAAGTGATTTCTCCCGCCTTGCTTCCAGATGAATCATCTTCATTTTGTATATTGGTAGCAAAGAAATAAGTATTGTTCTTCGTCTCTACATACCCGATAAACCAACCATTGATGTTTTTTCCATTCACTGTTCCTGTACCTGTTTTCCCTGATAGGCGAGCCTCCTCATTCTTTTCTAAGAGTAGGGCTTCCTTCACAGCTTGGCTATGCAATTCCTTATATCCTAATTGATTGTAATAAAAGGCTTGCAGCAGTTGGACCTGCTCGACTGGAGAGATTTTCAATGAGGATTCGAGCCAGAATTCACCCAATCCCCCAGATACATCGGAATTTCCATAGTTTATCGCTTGTAGATTGGATTGTATTGTTTCGAATCCTGTTCTGCGATCTAATGCTTGGAAATACCAGTTTACAGAATTTTGTAAAGCAGATGAGACATCGTGATCCATATTCCAAGCGTCATAGGGTTGCTCCGTCCCATCCCATGAAAGGGTGGATTCTTCGGGAGATATCACATTTGATTCTAGTGCAAATAAGGCACTATAGATTTTATATGTGGAATCAGGTGATACCCGCAATGTACTTTTCTCTTCATTATAAATGCGATATTGCTGTGCGGCATGATCATATAAAACAAAGCTTCCTTCATACCCTTTAAAGAATGGATGTAAATCCTCAGAAACCACTCCATCATTATTAAAATAGTATCGGTCGTTTTCCGTCGCAAATGCGGAAACGAAAGGTAATTGGATTGTCAAAATGATACTGGCCAACACATAAATAAAGACACTTTTTCTTATTGATTTTTTTGTGGAATGTTCATAGGCAGAAATTCGTTCAATTCGTTTTTTGATTTGAAGCTTCGAACCATTTAAATGTGTCACCATTTGTAGTTTACTTGACCGTTTTGAAAGATCCAAAAAATTAATGATTGTATTTCCATATTCACTAAATGAATGATCATCTAGTAACTGTAAAACTGATGCATCACATGCGATTTCCCGATCCAATCTTATTTCTCTAAAAGCGAGCCAGACAAGGGGATTAAACCAATAAATGATTTGATAGAACAACATCACGTAATTTGTCAGCAGATCCTTGTTTTTATAGTGACTTAGTTCATGAAGAAAGATATACTCGTAATTTTTCAAGCTAAGCCAGTTTTCATGCTGGGAAGGTAAGACGATATATGTTTGAAAAAGTCCGAATATCATTGGGGATTGGACTCTTTTAGAAATGACAATCTTTATTGATTTTTTAATCTGTAGTCTTTTTTTGCATTCTTCGAAAAGCACGAGAGCTTCTTGGTTGGAAAACGGAGAAGAATAATTCTTTATCCTTCTAAGTGTTAGCCATCCACGAACCATAGTAAAGGTAAATAAAAGCATCCCTGACATCCATAAACCCACCACTCCAATATTAAGTAAGGACAGGTCCGGCCGATTGACCGATACGGAAAAGTCTTGTATTAGGTGCAGGCCTTGTATCATATCAGTTCCAGTCATTTTCATATTAGAGCTGGGTGCATTAGTCTGATATGTATCCCCACTGCTAAAGAGGGTACTAAAGTTATATAAATCAGTGGGTATGAATGGAAGTGCTAAAGCCATAAAAAGAAACATCCACAAATGATAGTACCATTTTGCTGTTAATCGTCTTCCAAACCATTTTCGTATAAGCAGAATAACAGCAACGGAAAATGAAGACACCAATAGACCTATTATAAAATGGGTTAAATACATGTCCTTCAATACCAACTCTCTTGACTTTTAAATTTTAAAAACAGGTATATAGCATATTTATAGCGGCTTTAGGGTGAAAAAATAAAGAATTGACTTTATTTGATTACATATGTAATACTGTACTACAGATGTAATAAGACTACAAATGTAATCCGTTAAAACCCCTTGTTTTTTTCAATTCGTGCATAAGAGTCTAATCAAATAATCAGGAGGTCTGCATCACCATGAACAAAGAGTTAAAGATCCGGCTGCTATCCCAGGAGAATACATAATAAATATATTTTAGAAAGAGGTTGAATCTTATGAAATCATTGAGCAACATTTTTAGTACTTCCGCATTCAGAAAAATTATGCCTGTTCTATTTCTTTCATGTGCAACACTTGTAGGTTGTTCAAACGATAACGTTAATACGGAATTAACTAAACCTAAAAAACAAGAAACTGCCGATAACCATGCTTTTGCTAAGCTTGAAGAAAAATTTGATGCTAAACTTGGTGTCTTTGCGTTGGATACTGGCACAAACCAAACAGTGACCTATCATCCTGAAGAGCGTTTTGCTTATGCATCCACTCATAAGGCTCTAGCTGTAGGAGCACTTTTACAACAGAAATCAATAGAAGAACTTAATCAAAGAATTACCTATACAGGTGAGGATCTTGTTAATTATAATCCGATCACAGAAAAGCATGTCGATACGGGGATGACTCTTAAGGAGCTTTCTGATGCTTCTCTTCGATACAGTGACAATACTGCTGGAAACCTTATCCTTAAACAACTGGGCGGCCCGGCTGGATTTAAAAAGGCACTGGAGGAAATCGGGGATAAAGTCACCAACCCTGAGCGACTTGAGCCAGATTTAAATGAAGTTAATCCTGGTGAAACGCATGATACAAGTACACCAAGAGCACTAGCCACTAGTCTTCAGGCTTTTACATTGGGAGATGCACTTCCAACTGAGAAACGTGAACTTTTAATAGATTGGATGAAGAGAAATACTACTGGAGATGCGTTAATTCGTGCTGGAGTTCCGAAAGGTTGGGTAGTGGCTGATAAGACTGGAGCAGGATCATACGGTACGCGAAATGACATATCGATCATTTGGCCATCGAAAGGAGACCCAATTGTTCTTGCTGTACTTTCAAGTCGTGATAAAAAAGATGCCGATTACAACGACGACCTTATTGCTGAGGCCACAAAAGAGGTAATAAAGGCCCTTAAAGTCAAAAATAAATAGAACGTTAAGCAGCCTTTTTTAGTAGATTCATTCCCAAAACGATTGTTATGGTGATGTCTTTCCTTATACGTGGAAACAGGGAGTTCCTGGCTTCAATATACAATTTTAAATGGTCAACCAGTAGAAAATCACTGGTTGACCTTATTTTATTTAGCTACTGGTTGGGGGATTAAGACCGAACTTTCCTCGTAGTATGCTACTGCTAAACCCTATAAATCCTCCAACAATCGCTGGAATGATCCACCCCAGTCCGACATCATACATAGGAAGAATTTCATTAAAAAAATTATTAATGGAAGAAAAGTGTATGCCAGCTCGATTTAATCCATCAAATAAACTGACTATAAATGTTAGAAGTAAGCTTCCTTGATACACTTCAGCCTTCCCTTTAAATAAAGAATGGAAAAATGTCAAGAATATTAATACAATGGCTAATGGATAAATAGCTGTTAAGAGAGGAATGGAAACAGCAATTAACTGGGTTAGCCCAATATTGGCAACTATGGCACTAAAAATAGATAAACTAATAGCAATTGTTTTGTAAGGTACCTTTGGAAATAGTTTATGGAAGAATGAAGAACAGGATGTAACAAGCCCTACGCTTGTTGTTAAACAAGCTACTGTAATCATTAATCCTAATAATATCCCTCCATAAGCTCCAAAATAATAATCGGAGACTTTTGCCAAGATGGTGCCTCCATTATCCAGGTGCCCAAGCTTTTCTACACTTGAAGCACCCATATAAGAAAGAGCTGAATACATGGTTGCCAGGAAAAAGGCAGCAATTCCAGTTGCTTTTGCACAAACCACCATAATTTGTTTTTTTGTTTTAGCACCTTTTTCTTTAATGGCATTAATGATGATGATGCCAAAAACAAAAGAGGCAAGCGTATCCATTGTTAAATAACCTTCTCTAAACCCATTAAAAAATGGTTGAACTGAATAATTCTTAACAGGTGCTTGAAAATCTCCGATTGGCTGTTTAAAAGCAACCACTACCAGGATTCCAATGAACGTTATCTTGATTGGTGTTAATATTTTCCCGACAATTCCGACAACTTTCGCGGGATTGATCGAAAAAAGGCACGTAATGCTAAAAAAGATGATTGTGAAAATAAGTAAAGGGGCAGAGCCTGGATTGTCTGACAAAAAAGGTTTTACACCGATTTCAAAAGAAACGTTTCCTGATCTAGGCAAAGCAAATAAAGGTCCAATGGCTAAATAAAGGACGGTTGTGAATACAATACCAAATACAGGATGGACCCGGCTTGCTAACGACTGTAAATCATCTTTCCCCGAAAAACCAAGTGCTAACACACCAAGTAACGGTAAGCCAACTCCTGTTAATAAAAACCCTGCATTTGCTTGCCAGACATTCATTCCTGCTGATTGACCAAGCATTGGCGGGAAAATTAAATTTCCTGCCCCAAAAAATAGAGCAAATAACATTAAACCAATTACTAATATAAATGAAGATGGTACTCTAGTAGCCAAATTAAAACCTCCATGAAAGAACTGAATTTTACTATTAAAAAAAGAAATAATTTTCAAAAAATTGATAACAGACTAAATACATAAGGTTGTATTATGACCTGATAAATTGATTTTAATATAAATTTTAAGTTTCTCCTTTTGGGCGGCCTAATTTAATAGGCAATAAGGTTCTTTTTTTAAGACAAGCAAATTGTTGTTACTACCATGATTACGATTCAATGATAATCGCTATGAAATGCAGAAAATTCCCCTACTTAGCCCCCTATTAGTGATATGTAATCATTAACTGAAATACCATTTTATAACTATTGATATATTGTAATACATCCTTCTTTTTCTTTAAAGGATACAAAGGAGGAAAAAAACAAGAAATAAAGTTGTCATTGGAGGGGGATAAAAGTGGCAGCTGTGAAAAAACAACGTAACAGATTAGTGAAACAAGAATTAAGGAGATTTAAATATAGAAGAGAATTAATGCAGACATAAATTAAGGAGTGATTTCAACTCGCTTGAAAATGCAAAAATGCGTGTTGAGAATAATAGGACACTTAAACATGAAAAAGACTTTTGGGAATTAATTGGAATGTCATCTGTGAAACATGCATTATTTGCTTATTACTTATCGGGGATATGATGGTAGTAGTCACTATAAATAGCTAGTCAAAAGAGCTTAGATTGCAGTCTCCAAGCTCTATTGACTAGCCTTCGTCTTTTATTCAACTAATCTTCCATTATTAAGGGATTGCATAGACTTCGACAGTGAAGCTTTCTCCATCGGTGTTTTCCGGTCTGGCGATATAGAAATCTTCACTCGTTTTGATTTCTGACTCGGACCCGTCTGTAAGATCATAGAAAATCGTTTCGTCGATACCGAAGCTGATGTCTTTCATGACATCGAATTTTGCATCTTTAGGACCGTCGACGATTTTCCATTGTAACTTGGTCGCGTAAGTAGGGATGTTCCCGATCGTGAAGTTATCACTTGATCGGTTATCCTGGCCGTCCTGAGGCTGACCTTCCGATCGGATCGTCGCGATTTTCTCAGGAGCTTCGACCTCCACATTAAAAGCATCCCCATCCAGAATCCGGTCATAGGCGTACCAGGCACCAAGCCAGGTCCCGGCAGCACCGTTCGAATCAGCGGAAATCATTCTTACAGAAAAATTATCCGATCCGTTCGTCGATGAACCTTCCCAGGTGGAAGCGAAAGGATATTCGTCACACTGCTTTCCTGTCCGATCCTCATCTCCGAACTCCCGGTCACAAATCCTCCTTGTCTTGTTCCTATTACGGTTGTATTCATCCTGATGACGTTTTGTATACATCCGTGTCAGAGTGCTTTCTCCTACGGCTCCCGGTATGTTCTTTCCAACCATTTGAGGCTTTGTCTGTTCTGGGTGGTCCATAGCGTCCTTCCAATGCTGGCCGGCTTCAGTTAGCATTTTGAATTCCGGCTTCGTGATCGGGACATTGAAGACCGGTGTGGCTTTGCTGAATACGGCTCCTTGCTGGAAATATTGATTTGGGAAAGCGAACATGTATTTTGCAGAGTCATAACGGACGGTCTGTTTAATGCCATCTATGCTTTTTTTGTATTTCCTTGCTGAATGGGTAAGGGTGAGTTTCGGCCAAAATTCCATGTATCCCAACTGGTCAGGATTTGAATCAGTTGCTGGGGGTGCTTCTGAGGTGAAGATTTCTGTATCGAAGTTCGTGTTTTTCCAGTGGGCGATCGTACGTTCCGTCGGTGGATAGCCGGGATCCTCTTTACAGTCACCTGCGTTCAATTTCGATTCACATACCATATCGATTTTCAACTTGGCTCCATTTAAAGCTGGATCGGTCACGATGATATCGTCAAGTGTATAATAGATTCTCATGTTCCGGCTTTGGTTGGAACCATAACCTATTTCCGTGAATTGAAATTGAACCCCTGCGTTTATACAGATCCCAGCGATGCATTTTACAGGGACTTGATATGTTGCCACATGTGACCAACAGAAGGAATAACGGTTCTTGATATACCCTGTTTCTGAACTGCTGTCAGGACTTCTACGGCATTCATCTACAGTCAGGATATGATCATAGTCAAATTCCGGGGGCACCCATCCGACCGCGGTCTTGATCGGAGGTGCCAAGTTCGCTCTGTATGTTGCTTTACTTTGCTGGTCGACCTCCATCAATTCATCCAATGTCTGAATGCCTTCCTTTTGCTGGACTTGATCTTGTTTGATTTCAAGCTCCCCGAGGGATTTGCCTTGCTTCATCAGTTCGGTTGCCTGCTTGATCTTGTCGTCTGGGACCCAGTACCCTCCACCTGCTGAAGTTGCTTGTGTCTGTACAGGTGCATAGATGCCAAGGGTCAAAAGCATGACAAGGACAATTGTAAAACAACGCTTGTGTAACCGGGACATTACAATTCCTCCCTTATTGAAAAGTAACAGCTGTTTATTACCCATGGACTAGTGCGCTATTAGCTCGGTGCGATTTAAATCGCTGATAGGTTACTACAAAATAAAATGTTTGACAATACTTTCCAATTTAAATAATGCAATCAACCTACATTTTTTACTAAATTCTTTTTAAATAGGAAGATGGTGGCCGATCCAAAAGACCTGATAATATTAATGACAATAAAGATGCTGCAATAAATAAAGTTAGTTAAAAACGAAGGTATGATTAAGGCGATTGTTCAGTAACACTCGAAGCAGGGATGTGGAAAAAACAAGGAAGAGGAGAACAATGAATAAGCTTAAATATTTCAAACGTACAGATTTCAATGCTTCTCGTTCATTATTGTGAAGTGGTTCACTTGAACGAAAGGGTGATTAGTTCATTACCGGGAGCTGATCATCAGCAATTTATATTTAAGGGGCGGTTTCGAATTGAAAAACAGCAACATTTGGATATTAAGCTTCGTTGTTTTTTTACAGATATTGGCACCTATATGGTGACTCTTTTAATCCCAATCATTCTTGCTTCGTCTGGCCCTTTAATTATTGGGATTGTAGATGGTTTATCAGAAACCTTGGCAAATTTTTCTCTGGTCGTCGTTTGGATCGTTTGAAAAATAGAAAAGGATTTGCTTTGTTTGGTTATGGCTTATCAGTTTAGGAAGAATATCTTTGATTATTTCAGTTTCTGGGTCGGTGTTTTCATATGGAAACTGATAGATTGTACGGGAAAGGGGATTTCTTTAAACATAATACAGTGTCAAACAACATAATTTTATTAGTAAAGGGAGGCCAGTTAGATGAATAACTTTGATTCAATTTGTGAACAATTTGCTACTCTCCTAAAAGGAAAAAGTAACGTAAATCAAGGTAGTTGTTCTGTATCATTACACCGCGATTTTAAGGTGATAGTTCAAGGGCGCCAAAGCAGTTCTGTTGTGCCGGCAGGAGTCTTATTTGAATCATTGGATCAAAGTGGCAATGCATTAAATTTGGCTGAAATCGCTGTTTTACAAGAAGAGATTCCTAGTTTTATTTATTCAATTGTCCAACAGGGATTGATTGTGAGTGCCCTACATAATCACTGGTTATTTACTGAACCTTTAATTATGTATGTTCACATTCAATCTATTGAGCCTCCATTAAATTTTGCAAAAAAGATGGTACACTCATTTTCATTTTTACGCAGTTATCCCGTTGCTTAGGAAAGTTTTAGTTATATGAAAAGGACGCAATTCTAGTACAAGTAAAATAGCTCACTACGAGTATAGTGTACAAAAGATTTTCTTCAACAATCGGGTGCGATTCTTTACTAAGAATTGATTTTCTTAATGAACGAACGAGTGGTTTAGCTGAAGATCGGAGCTGTCTTTAAGGCAGCTCTTTCTTTATGCTGCTAACGGGGCAGGCTAGTGAAATAACAATCTTTAGTAATTTTTATTTTGTTATAATGAAAATAAAATCTTAACGATTATTAGGAGATAAAATGTTCAAAAAAATTAAAACCTGGGCGAGGAATCTAAAACGACAGATTTTTATCCTTTACTTTGCTTGTAAAGATCCAAGGGTGCCTTGGTATGCAAAAGTATTTACGGCTTGTGTTGTAGCTTATGCTTTCAGTCCGATTGACCTAATACCTGATTTTATACCAATTCTTGGCTACTTAGACGATGTAATTCTCGTTCCGATAGGGATAATGATTGCATTAAAGCTGATACGAAAGAATGTATTAACCGACTGTGAAGTTAAGGCAGAGGAAATGATGAAAAACGGAAAGCCGAAGAATTGGATAGTGGGCTCTATAATAGTATTGATTTGGGGCTTGATTATAATATGGGCTATTAAAGATATTTATCGCTTAATGAAATAACGGGTGTGTTAGCTTATGATCGGAGCTGTCATTAAGGCAGCTTTTTCTCTAAAGGGGAGGTTAGTTGTATAATCGATCTGGGAAATATAGGTTAATTGAGTTGTGCTCTTAAATATAAAATGAACTCTGGAGGATAAATATGGATATATTGGTTGGGATAGCTCTTATACTTATTGTATTTTTTTCTTCAAATATTATTGAAAAAAGATTAAAAAATATAGAAAAACAAAACAATCGTGTAATAGAAATTTTAGAAGGAATTAGAGATAAAAAATAACGTTCTTTAACCAACGGCTTTCTCCTATGGAACTATCGGGGCAGGATAGTTAAACAAAGATTGATACCTTGTTGGAAGATTAATTTATGAAGTAAAGGAGGGAGTTTTATATCAAACCATATATTTATTACCACAAAGAAAATTGGATCATAATTTAAATAAATATTGAATTATTAGGAGTTAGAAGATGAGAAATAAAATAAGAAAAAAAGAAAGGCAGAACGGCTTTTTTAAAGAAAGCCTAATTGAGCTCTTATTTGAAGTGGCTTGGAACATCTTAATGTTTATACCAAGAATGATGATTCGGTTAATAAAGGACATTTGGTGAAGCGGTTAGTCAACATAGAGCTAACGGTTGGCTTTGTTCAAATAAACAACAATCTATACGAAAACAGCCTAAATAAAAAACCGTAGTTCTTAACCTAATAGGTGAAAGGGAGTTGCTCTGGCACCTCTTTTAAAATCTTATGGCACTAACGGGGCGGGTAAGTTCCATAAGAAGAGCGAACTTACATAGTTTAAAGACTTACCAAAATTCATCGAGAGGGCTAAATAAATGGAGAAAATAACTGAAATTATTTATGGTCTTATAAACCAAGGCATAATAAAAAATGATGATATAGGCATAAAGAAATTAAAAAGTGGTACTACAAACGGAATTCTATATACCCTACATATTAATGGGGTACCAAAATATGTGATTAAAATGGACAAACCTAAACTAATAGCTGCAACAGAGGCTTTTCTCCTTACTTATAAAGATGTAAATTTGTTGCCTAATGTACTTTATACAGACGAGAAAAAAGAATTTATAGTATACTCTTATATTTCTGGGGAAACTCATTTTAATCGAGGTTCTAAAATAGAATGGATGACTATTTTAATTAAGGAACTATTAAATAAATACAAAAAAGTAAACAATGAAAACTGGGGAAGAGTAAATGGAATACATAGAAATTCATGGGCGGACTACAATCTAAGTAGTTTGGAATTCGCCCAAGAGGAAATAGGAGATTTATTACCAAGTGAGGATCATAAAAAAGTAGAGTTATTGGTTAATAAATTGAAAACATACGAATATCAAGATGAGAAGTATTACCTTCATGGAGATGCTGGTGTTCATAATTTTGTATATAAGGGCAACAAATTAAATGGGGTTATTGACCCTATGCCTTTAGTCGGTCCAAAAATTTATGATTTTTCGTATGCTTTTTGCTCTTCTTCAGACGATTTAAATTTAGAGACGCTATTGTCATCTTTCTCATTATTGACTCAAGACGTCACCTTTAATAAAGAAAGGCTTTTGGAGGAAGTTATTTTTCAATTATACACACGTATAGGCGTTTGTATTAGGGTTCACCCACATGACTTAAGTGGCTATCTTAAAGCTTGGAAAGAATGGAGAGTATATCTACCTTCAATGTAAATAGCGATTCTTAATAAGCTAACGGGTGCGTTAGCTGAAGATCGGAGCTGCCTTAAAGGCAGCTCATTTTCTTATGCAACTATAGAGGAAGGTTTGTTGAACAAGTTAAATAAAGAGCATTCTATATTGAATGGTTTTTATCTTTCTCATAATTTGGTGATGGACTGGAGTGTGTTAATATGCGGTCTAATACTTTTTTAGTAAATGGCATAAAGTAATTAAGCATTAGCCCCCCTAAACAAACGGTTAATAAAGTTCCAACGCCAATGGGTCCATTTAGGACAATTGCCATTAGCAAGAATACGAGGTAAATGAATGTTCTCGAAAAAAATATATTTGTTCTAGTTAATTCTTGTATGATTAATGTTAATTGGTCAACTGGAATCGGTGCAAAATTTGTGTGTAAATATGTTGCAGTTCCTAATCCTATAACAACCAAGCCGATTCCAAAACAAACAACTTTGCTGTACCATAGTTCAGGTGTTATCGAATTGTGCAATAAATAAAGCCACATATCAATACCAATACCCGTTATAAATGCGGTTAACAACCCCAAAACTTCTGGTCTTTGTCTTTTTAAAAATGAATTACAACATATTAATATTAAAGCTATTAGTATTTCCCAACTTCCGACAGTAAGCCCCACATTTATGGACAGTCCTACCAAAAGTGCATCAAAAGGTGAAGTTCCAAGGTCTGATTGTATAGTGAAAGAGATACCAAGAGTTAATAGTAAAATTCCTAATACATAAAATACATATTTCACTGTACTCGACCCCTTTACATGATTTTTTTGTTGCAAACGCAACAAAGTAAGGTTACATTTAATATATGTTATTTTTATTGCATTTACAACAAAATTTTAAGCTGTGGAGTTAATTATGAAGGAAATTCTTCGTGAAATTGGAATGATAGCAAGGGCATTAGATTTAAAAAATAGAGATAAAGAATGGGAGTTTGTTAAAGAGGGAAACAAGAGAAATTATTGATTATATGAAGGAGCGACATATTTAAATGACTAAAAATATAAAAAAGTGTACCCTTGAAGATTCACGCGAACTTCAAGAAATTAGTTATGAAACATTCAATGAGACATTTAAGCATCAGAATTCAGCCGAAAATATGAATGCCTATTTGGAAAAGGCATTTGACTTAATACAATTAGAAAAAGAATTATCGAATAGTTCTTCGCAATTCTTTTTTGTTTATTTTAATAATGAAGTCGCTGGATATTTAAAGGTCAATACCAATGATGCTCAGACTGAACAAATGGGTGATGAATCACTTGAAATCGAGAGGATTTATATAAAGAAAAAATATCAAAAACATGGGCTTGGTAAATATCTGCTAAATAAAGCTATGGAAATTGCGATGGAAAGTGATAAAAAGAAAATCTGGCTCGGCGTATGGGAAAAAAACGAAAATGCTATTGCCTTTTATAAGCAAATTGGCTTTGTTCAATCCGGAGCCCACTCATTTTATATGGGTGATGAAGAACAAATGGACCTTATTATGACCAAAGCACTTCTATAACTTGTTTTGGAAGGGTGAACTATTATGTAAAAGTGAAATAAAGGTATAAGCCCACTTTTATTCCCCCTCAAATGTAAGAATTAAAGAACAGAACGGAGCTGTCATATTGGCAGCTTCTCTTCAGTTTGTAAAGGATTGTATAAAGTGCAGGGTGCGCTGGTTCATTAGAGCTGTGACGATCAGCTCTTTTCTTAAAGAGCTAACGGGGCATGTCAGTGGAATGAGGACCTGTGTTTTAAAAGTCCATGTTTTGCCCCGCAATTATTAGTTCATTGGCTATAATTACGGGGTGTTTTTTTATAACCAAGCCTTTTTTAGGAGCTTTACGCCAAGCTCGATTTCCTCACAAGAAAGATTACTGAAACCAAGTTTGATAATCGGTTTATCGGTATTATTTTTAATGAAGTAGAGTGAGGTGGGATACACTTTAACACCATGAAAGGAAGCGCGCTCTATTAGCCATTCTTCTGAACGTTCCAGGTGTACTTTGATTAATACATACAAACCTGACTGCTCACCGATAATGGATATATGTTGATCGAATTGCTTTTTTAAAATTGATACCAAGTACTGCATTTTTCGTTTATAAACAAGACGCATACGTTTAATATGGCGATTCCATTCTCCCTCTTCCATAAATTTAGCCATTGCGAGCTGGCTTAGAAGTGAAGTGGTACTCTCGAAATGAAGAAATTGATTTTTATAACGGTTTAAAAGCGGCTCTGGCAACACCATATAACTTAAACGAATTCCCGGAAGAAAGGACTTTGAGAAATTCCCTAAATAAATGACTCTTGCAGAATCAATGGAAGCGAGAGCTGGAAATGGTTGTTGTGTATAACGAAATTCACTATCATAATCGTCTTCGATCATATACCCTTGCATCTTGTTAGCCCAATGAATAAGCGTTTGCCGTTGTTGAATGGACAGGCTTACCCCATATGGACTGTGATGGGAAGGTGTTACATAGATTAATCGTGATTTGATTTGTTCCAATTGTGAAAAATCAGCACCGGCCTCATAAACTGGTAAAGTTTCAATCGTAAAACAATGGAATTGAAAAGCTTCCCTTGCGCCATCATATCCAGGGTCTTCTACTATAATGCTTGGAAAATCATCCTTCAGTATATGTCCAAGATTGATAAGCATTTGTTGGGTACTGCTGCCGATAATAATGGCATTTGCATCTGTTTTCACCCCACGGGATTGGAGTAAGTATGTGGCAATTTGTTCACGTAGGCACACCTCACCAAAGGGTTCCCCATATTGAAAACTCTCCTGTAACGTTAATACTTGATTGGCAATCCTCCTCCAAGTTTTCAGAGGGAAATGTGCTTGATCTACGGCACCCGCCCGGAAATCAATGAGGGTAGGTGTCACTGGCTCTCTTTGCGTTTTATTATGAGGAATTAACTCTTCTTGGGATAAAAGTGGCTCTAATTCATTTACAAAATAACCTTTTCTCCCTTCTCCACGAATATAGCCTTCAGCTACAAGTTGATCATAAGCCATTAATGTCGTATTCCGACTTACTTGAAGGGAATCTGCCAGTTGACGGATGGAGGGCAATTGTTCATCGGCAAGTATGTCCCCCCGTTCAATATATAACTTAAACTGCTCGTAAATTTGTTTGTATCTGGGAGAATCCCCCTTAAAAGCAAAAATGGCATTTATCATTTACGATCTCCTTTGACATGTATATTTATTTAGAATTGTACCTTTTTATATGTCAGTTTGTATATTACCATATTTTACAGATGAGGTTCTCAAGTAGAAATGAGGATGGACCTCAGTAAAAGCCGCTATATTGTGAATGGAATAATATTGACGGATGAAAGGAGATTTTTTTATGTATATCCCTAAGCAATTTGAAATAAAAGAATTAGCAGCAGCCTGCGATGTAATACAGGAGAATGGTTTTGCAACATTGTGTTCAATTCATGAAGGCGTGCCTTTTGCTACACATTTACCACTGCTGTTGAATAAGGAGAAAACCTATTTGTATGGTCATTTTGCTCGTCCGAACCCTCAATGGAAAGATATTGAAAACCAAACAGTCTTGGCAGTCTTTCATGGTCCTCACTGTTATATCTCCTCTTCTTGGTATGAGACGAACCAAGCGGTACCAACATGGAATTACGTGACTGTTCATGTATACGGCGAAGTCGAACTTATTGAGGATGAACAGGAGTTAACCGATACCCTGGAAGACATGGTATTGAAGTATGAAGCCCCTGATAGTTCATACAATTTGCAAGATTTAGATGCTGACTATCTCGCTGGGATGAACAAAGGGATTCAAGGCTTCAAAATAAGAATCAACAAGATAGAGGGGAAAGCAAAGTTAAGTCAAAACCATTCATCACTTCGGCGAGAGCGGGTTATCAATCAACTGGAAAAGATCCAAAATACAGATGAGCAAAATATTTCCTTTTTAATGAAGGCAAACCTATAAAAGTGGCGTTGAATGGTACTGCACTAACGTGAGTGTTGATCCAATAAGGATTTACACTCTTTTTGTTGAACTTCTGTTACTACCGGAGCGGATTTCAATACCATGGAGGAAAAATGGGAGCCTTTTAAATAATCCAGTCAAAATCTTAATTGATGTTAAGCCGTATGAATATTTTTAAAAAGATATGCATGTGCCGGGTTAATTTAACAATCATTATATAAAATATAACAAAAAATCACGGTCCCTTTATACGGATATAAAATTCCAGAGTTATTCTAAATTTACATCCAGAGGGAGGGATCGGAAGTTGTCAAAATTTCAGGCCATAACTTCTTTGTTCATCTTGGTATTTATCATCATTTACGTAGCTTATAAAATCACAGCACACTCATCCCAACATTCCACATCCAACCGCCAACACATTCAAGTACAATTGTTAGGCGTTAATGATTTTCACGGCCAACTAAACAAATATCAAATGGTTTCAGGAACCATGGCAGGGGGGGCTGAATACCTGGCTGCCTATTTAAAAATATTTATACAAGAAAACCCAAATACACTGCTTGTTCATTCTGGTGATATGGTAGGAGGAAGTCCTCCAATCTCTTCTCAATTTAATGACGAACCCACGATTGAATTTTTAAACCTCCTGCACTTTGATGCCGGGACACCTGGAAATCATGAATTCGACCAAGGCGTAAATGAAATGAAACGTCTTATTCATGGAGGATTCAATAAAAAAACAGGTTATTTTCAAGGTGCCGCTACTTCTTACAGCTCTGCAAATATCATCGATACAAAGTCGGGTACTCCCTTGTTGCCACCGTATGTTATTAAACAAATTGACGGAATTAATATTGGATTTATCGGTGTCGTCACAAAAGAGACTAACCTGTATGTGGCACCTGAAAATCGAAAAGAAGTTGAAATTACGGATGAAGTTTCAGCTATTAACCGAACCGTTAAGCTTTTAAAGGAAAAAGGGATCAAAGTAATTGTTGTACTTGCACATGATTCAGCCAAATCAGATCAGTCAAGAGCAAATTCCAGTGGAGCTTTAGTGGAGATGGCTCCAAAAATCGATGATGAGGTCGATGTCATTTTTGCCGGTCACAGCCATGAATATGCCAATACCGTTGTAGCCGGTAAACTGATCGTTCAAGCTTATTCCAATGGGAAAGCCTTTTCTCAAGTAAATCTTGAAATTGACCCACATACTAAATTTATTGTTAAGAAACAAGCAAAGATTATTGTCACTTCACATCAACATATAAAACCAGATAAAGAAACGGTTGCTCTTCTGAATAAATATAGAAAAAAATTGGGGAGCCATTTTAATCGGATAATAGGAGAAATGCCTGAAGAAATCTCACGAAATCAAGATGCAAACGGTGAATCCCCATTAGCGAAAATGATTGCAGAATCTGAGCGGGAAGCCTTGGGGGTTGATATAGCTTTTGTCCATCAAGGAGAAATGCGGAAGAATTTTAAAAAAGGGGAAATCACTGTAGAAGACCTTTATACAGACTTGCCTATGGGTCATAGTGTCAGTAAGTTAATCTTAACAGGGGACCAAATAAAACTTGCATTAGAACAGCAGTGGGCGAAAGATTATGAAAATAGGATACAAACAGTTGGTTTAACGTATAATTGGGACCCCAACGCTCCAATTGGCAACCGCATTGTTGCGCTGAAAGATATGAAGGGTCAAGAGATTCAGCCAAACAACGAATATGAAGTAGCGGTTAGTAATTATTTAGCTTCAGGTGGTGATAACTTCACTGCATTTGAACAAGGTAGGTTCGTGGAATCCGGTCCACAGGTTGTCACTGCACTTATACGCTATATCCAACAGAAGTATCCCCATGAAACTTCTCACCGTTCATTGAAAGAATGAAGGGGAAAATACAAGGACTTGGATAAGTGGCTTTTGAGGAAGATGAAGCTGGAGGAGTTAATGAAATGGCTTTAGGGATAGCACGAGATATTGAATGGCAATGGGTATTAACGAGAAATAAAAGGTAACTACTTATTCAAATATAACAGCTCTTTTTCTTTTCACCGTTTCAGATAGAAAAGTTACTATCTGAAAGCACGCAACGAAATTATCGTAATAATATTTCATGATTTAGAAAAAAATAGAGGTAAGGAGGGATTGCGAATGTTTGTGAGAAAGTGGGTAACAGGATTGGCCGGTGTACTTGCGATGTTTGTAGTTGTGACAACACTAGGCTCAGTCGGTGTATTTGCCGAATCCGGTGTTGTAAATCAGCCTATGGAGACGAGGAAATCGATTGAGGTCGAGTTGAAAGATGATTTCTTTAATCCGAAAGCCATCACCATTCCGAATGGAACAGCCACAACGGTGATATTAAAAAACAAAGGCGTTAAAGAGCACACCTTCACAGTTGAAAAGCTCGGCATTAACGTTGAGGTCCAGCCAGGTGAAGAAAAAAACATTACCGTGAATCCGAAACAGCCCGGTACATATGAACTGATATGTCGGTACCATTTCCAGGAAGGAATGGTTGGGAAAGTGATTGTCGAATAAAATGCAGGGCCAATATGGCCTTGTTTTTTTAAATACTCCCTCTGCGAATGGACTTTTCTACTTTGTATGATCGATTAAGTTTTAGCGAGGTTTTTTATCAAGCTTATTTTTCATTACAGGGGATATTGATGCTTGGATTAATAATAATTGTACCGCCTCCAATAAATGGTAAATATAATATAATGTAAGGTAACGTATAAACCATTTAGAATGAGGTGGAAAGGTGTATTTTTTAAAACCTATTTCTGATGAGGTTCGTTTATCTCAAATAATATTCAATAAACATAAAAAAACGATGAAGCTCATTTTAGTGTCCATTCTTTCTTGTATGGCTGCCATTCTGCAGGCTGCCGGAGCTGTACCAGGGATAGGATATTGTATAAGTCCGCTGTCCACTGCACCTATCCTGTTATGTTCCATGTTTTCCATTCCATTTGGAGCAATGTCCTACTTTCTGACAATTATGCTGTTATTCATCCTACAGCCAACGGAAATAATTGCATTTCCTTTTACAACAGGATTGTTAGGACTTGGAATAGGGGCATCCTTTCACCTTTTTAAGATGAGGTTAAGTATTATTGCTACTGGTGCCATTCTTTTAATGTTAGGAATTACGAGTTTAATAGTTATTTTTCACTTTCCAGTTTTAGGTCCGGCCGTCTCTGTTTCCTTTTCATTTCTTATATTTGGCTTTTTATTTGCCTTCATTTATAGCTGGTTATGGGTTGAAATTGCTTTAATCCTTTTTAAAAGACTAAAAACGATTAGAATTTAAGGCTCTTTTCGTAAAGTAGTTGTTTATAAAACGAAACGATTTAAGGTTGATTGGAGTGGAAGTGCGAGACTCTTTCGGGAGCAGTGGGATAGGTGAGACCCCACAGGCGTTTATGCCGAGGATGCTCATCGCCCGCCACGCGGAAAGCGAGCATCTGGAGGGGAAATCAACATTACTTGGTGAATAGCAACAAAGTATACGAAAACAGCCTAATTTATTAATTCTCCATCACATGGTTCTAATTACAAATCCATATAAGCGATTTATCAAGATTAAGTGGAAATGTATTGTATTGATTCATGGAACTATTTCAAAAACAGTGCCTTTGTTAAAATCAGTCACTTTCATAGAGCCATAAGCCGCCAAATATAAGCTGGTTTGATTCATATTCGTTCCCAAACTAACATAATAGGCTGATTGAGACCCAAAATCATAATCGGTTTGTATCACACTAAAATCATTTTGTTCACCATTGGGTCTTACGGTGGTATAAGCTAAAGCCCCTCTAACCCGGGGTTGAGAATCTTTCCGGGCAAGATCGGTAAACACAACGCTTCCCGTTAAACCAGGGATTGCATTCCCCATATAGGCTTGCACTCCTGTAAGTGCAGTTCCTCCAAACTTATCAGGTCTGGTATCTTTATGGAAATAACTGGTTAGAGGCTGAAGACGACTCGCTGAAAGTGTTACTGCTTCATTGTAATAAGCAATTGTTTTCTCATCCAAATTATTATTTTCATTGCATCCTCTTATAGTCGAAGTAGGAAAAGCACCTTCCCAACCTCGCCAGCCAAAGTTAATGAATCCCTCTTTGTCAGCTTCAGAATTCATGAAAGAAGCTTGAACAATCTCAGTAACCGGTATTGGTTTATAATGAACGAATGAAAAAATCGACTCAACCAAATCCTGTCCGACACCCCCCGCATATTTGATATACTGATTATAAAACCTTTGAAATGAAATGCCTGTTATATTGCGCACCCCTTTTGCAATGACCGTAAGCGTTTCCTGAATAGGCAGAGGAAGTTCATTAAAACGTGTAACAATGGGTGGATTATTGAAGGATATGCTCTTATCTACATCGATTTCAATTATTTTACCAGCTATCTCCATATCATCTTGACTTAAATTAAATGGATCATAGCCTGCCCCACCATCCCCGGTTGTTAAAATAAGTTTTCCGGTTTCAGGTGAAAAGTTTAAGCTATTG
This sequence comes from Peribacillus sp. NPDC056705, assembly GCF_043656335.1. Lineage (NCBI taxonomy): Bacteria > Bacillati > Bacillota > Bacilli > Caryophanales > Bacillaceae > Peribacillus > Peribacillus sp. NPDC056705. Next base: position 47,952 of record NZ_JBHTYI010000014.1, read on the forward strand.
ACACCATTATGATTAAAAAATGGTCTTCTTATGTTAAGTAATGTCCGTCGTTTTTGAGGTTGACCATTCGATTGTAAAATCCATTCTTCAACTGTATTAATATGATCATATTGTGTTTCTCTATTTATCCACTTTAGGTTTAAAGTTTTGGGATCGCACGGGTTAGGCCTAAAATGTTCAGTAAGGGCCCCTGGACCTTGTGTTCCAGCTACTGAATAATGAAGATAAAACAGACCGTTATAATAAAATTCTGGATGAAACGCTAGCCCCAATAATCCCCGTTCATCATATCCACTACCTGAAACACCTTGTTCAGAAGTACCTAATTTTAAAATTCGCGGGCGAATATCTAAAAAAGTCCTGATAACTCCGTTTCCTATGTAAAAGATCTCTCCTACCTGGGTTGCAATAAATAATCTTTCAATTGAGTCACCTGGAAGTATAGCTGTCTTTAAAACAGTTGGTAAATTAATATTGCTTACAATGGGCCGTAAACCAACCTTAACTTTTATCAAATGACTTTGCACTCCTTCTTATTGTTTTTCTTAGGCTCTTTTCGTAAAGATTGTTGTTTTTAAAATGCAACGATTTAAGGTTGATTGGAGCGGAAGTCCGAGACTCCTGCGGGAGCAGCGGGGAGGTGGGACCCCACAGGCGTTTACGCCGAGGATGCTCACCGCCCGCCCCGCGGAAAGCGAGCATCTGGAGGGGAAATCAACCACAGCGCTTTACTTTGTAAATAGAAAACAGCCTTTTCTTATAAGAATATGATTAGAACCGTCTATTAGTACCAAATCAGGCCGCGAACCTGATAAGGCAATGCACTACTTTCCGCATGAGCGTAATTAAACTAAAAGAGTGCGTTAGTTGAACTAAAATAAGTGAAATTTATAAGAATGAAAATAAATTCAAGCTATTCCATTAAAGGACGCATCCTGAAAAGGATAAGCGCTTAAAGGAGGAGCATCAGGAAAACCTGTAACGGTAAGCGTTCTGATACAGGTCATATGAGACACATCTATTGAGTTTTTTTAGCATGTACTTAAACTAACGGGGGAGCTTAGTGCAATAAGAAAATCAAAAATTGGGGATAATATTAAAGGTATTATCCCTAATGAAGAGTGAATTTTCTTTTTTTATTAGGCTCTTTTCGTAAAGATTGTTGTTTTTAAAACGAAACTATTTAAGGTTGATTGGAGCGCAAGTGCGAGACTCCTGCGGGAGCAGCGGGACAGGTGAGACCCCAAAGGCGTTTACGCCGAGGAGGCTCACCACCCGCCCCGCGGAAAGCGAGCATCTGGAGGGGAAATCCACACCGCATTACTTGTTAAATCGCAACAAAGTATGCGAAAACAGCCTTTTATTATTTAAAAATGCTGAAAATGAATAATCAGAAATGATTGTTAGACATTACCTAAAAGTTGGAGTGAGAAAGTGGAAAATCATGTTACTTACCTTCTAGAACATTACGGGTACTTCGGAATAATATTTGCTTTAATTGGAGGTATTGTAGGACTTCCTATACCCGATGAGGTTCTTCTTACATATATTGGTTACAATGTGTTTCAGGGTAAATTATCTTACTTAATTTCAATAGTAAGTGCCTTTGTAGGAGCAACGGGAGGGATTTCGCTTAGCTACTTCATTGGTTATAAATTTGGGTTGCCTTTATTAGAAAAGTTGGGACCAAAACTTCACATAACCGAACAAAAAATTAATAAAACAAAGAAATTATTCAAGAAATTTGGACCTTATCTATTATTATTTGGTTATTTTATTCCTGGGGTACGGCACCTTACGGCGTATATAGCATCTGTCAATCGCTTCCCATTTAGAAAATTTGTTGTTTATGCCTATACGGGTGCATTAATATGGAGTTTTGCTTTTATCACATTAGGAAGAATCTTAGGGGAAAATTGGAACAATGTTGAACAATATATGTCAACATACAGTATTTATATAATTACGAGTTTATTGGTCCTTTCAATATTCATTTATTTTTTATGGAAGAGAAGAAATCGATTAAAAAGGGGTATTTCATGAAAGTGACGGTTTAGATGGAGGACTTTAATAAAATTATAGTTAGAGCTTATAGAACGATCTGGTGCTTTAGCTGATGATTGGAGCTGTCTTTACGGCAGTTTAGTTCATGAAGAAAATACAAATAATTATTTTTAAAACTTATGGGAACAGTAAACCTAAAAAATATTAGGCAGGTTATATCTTGAATAAACTTTTCTTAGGTCTGTCCATAAGTTTGTTACTATTGAGTGCTCAACCTAATAGGATTAATTCAGCAGAAACTGAATTAAATAATAAGTTAATGTATGATGCATTATTGACTTCACTTGGCCCATACATTTCAGAAGAAGTAGTTAATTATTATGGCTATTATAAACAGTACGGTTTATTTGATGCCAAAATCATAAGGATAATTAGGCAAAGTGAAGGTAGTTTTAGTTTTAGTGTAACAGTTCAAGTAATTACTTTTGAACACGCTCATAATCCTCCATATGGCAAAGAAACAATCACTTTTGATGTAAGCCCTTTTGGTGTAAAAGTGATTAATTTTGTTCATGAAGGGGATGAAGAGGAAATGAAAATAAATGAGTTTTACAAGAACGTTCTTTTAGATATACTGCAAACATTTAATTTAAGGTTGGAATCCTTTTCAAAATATAGTTATCAACAACTACAATATAAATCAGAAAAACAAAAAGAATACAAAGTTCTTTCAGATATTGCAACTGACATTATAGTTCATGATTTAAATCCTGATATAAAACCTCCATATAAAAATGTGATAGACCCAGTTACTTTCATTAAGGGTACCCAAGGATATATTCTGTTTAAAAGGTCCGATGGAACAAATATAGTTCTTCAAGTGGCAATGGAAAATGGTAAATGGGTGGTCGTAGAAAAGAAAAACAAACAAGGGAAGAAAATGCAAAATGAATTGATTTGGTATATGTAATATCAGTATTAGGCTAACGGGTGCGTTAGCTGACCTGAGCTGTCTTTAAGGCGGCTTTTTCTTATGGAACTAAAGGGGCAGGATAGTCCTAGAAGGAAATATTATGAAACTATTGGGGCTTTCTATCCGTAGAATATAGAGTGAGGGTGTGTATGTATTGATGTTTTCACGGTGGACGTTTCTGCAAGGGATTATAGTAATCATTTTAGGAACTCTCGCATTTATAACCGATTATTTTAAGAGAGAGATGGCAACTTCAATTCCATCAAACACTGTAAATACAGTACAGATGTTAATGACACTATGCTTAAGCTTAAGATCAGAGCTGGCTTTAAGGCAGCTTTTTCTTATGGAACTATCGGGGAGTTTAGTTGAACAAGAAAGCATGGTAAAATTCATAAAAAGTATCGAGGTGATTGTATGAAATATACTTGTCCTTGCTGTGGATATAAAACATTAGATGAAGAACCAACCGATACATATGCAATTTGCAAAATATGCTTTTGGGAAGATGACGGTATTCAATTTCGAGACCCTGATTACGAAGGCGGGGCTAATGAAGTTTCATTAAGCCAAGCACAAAAAAACTTCGCTAAGTTTGGGGCATGCGAAGAAGGCTGTATTGAGTTTGTAAGAAAGCCAAATGAGAAAGATATAAAAGACCTTAATTGGAAACCGTTTATTTAGAGAAAGTTTTTAAGCTAACGGGTCTTTACTTGCTGCGGCGGCTTTTTCTTATGGCACTAAAGGGGCAGGATAGTTCCATAAGCGTAGTGTAGTAGTAATGTGCGGCTCACGAATTAAATTTGGTTTATAAGTGAAAAATACTGTTACTATATTGACCAAATTTAAGGATGTGCCACTTTGCTAATAAAAAAATTGATTCTCATAGCTACATTGTGCTTTACAATTACCCCTAGAGCTTATGCCAATTTTGATAATGCTGAAACGCAAAAAGCTTATTTTGAATTAGGTTACGAATCAGTCTACGATTCCTTAGAAAGAAGTAACATGTATTTTAAGCATGAAATTCATTTACCTGTACAAATTCCTCCGATTCCATTCACCCGTGTAGTTGGAATGTTGAATAAGCATGAGGATAGAAATAATAGCACTCTTGAAATCGAATATATAAATCAAAATGGTTCTCCTTATGGAATTACAATCTTTCCCTTAAAGTCTAAAGTACAATTGAGTGAACTTGATAGTAATGCAAAGATCTTTACCTTGAAAGATGGGAGTAAAGCCGGTTATATTACTAAGCCACCAAATTTCAAGATGATTAATCATTTTTACTTTGAGAAAAATGGCTGGCAGTATCTTTTTAGGGTTCACCCTGAAGTTTCTAACGTTATTACACCTGAATTATTATTTGAAATTGCAGATTCCATAAAATAATTTACCGCACAGTTTGTGTCAACTCTACAATAATCCTTAATGAACTAACGGGTGCTTTAGCAGAAGATCGGTGCTGTCTTTAAGGCAGCTTTTTCTTATGGCACTAACGGGGCAGGATAGTTGACTAAGGATTGAAACTTTATTAATTTCGGAATCGTATAAAAGAGAGTATATACGGGTAGGATACGATACGATAACTTATAAGGGATGATATTTAATGGAAACTTGTAGCAAATGCGGCAACGAACTTACGAAGGCTTATATTTCTGGAATTCAAGGAGAATTTCAGATAAACCAAAAACAAAGAGGTTTTTTCACGGATAGTCCGATTTACAGCAAAGTATCTACTTATGTTTGTTCTAAATGTGGGTATTTAGAGTTCTATGTAGAACAACCTGACAAATTCAAATAATGAAAGGGATTTCTACTTCTTGTAAAAGACTCAAGGTTGCTGCGGCAGCTTTTTTTAATGGAACTAACGGGGCAGGTTAGTGAAAGAAGGCATAATTCAATTAATCAAGAATATGAGGAACACGAGGTGAAAAGTAATGTATCAATTCCAACACGAGGTACAAAGAAAAGAAAAGATATATAAGGTATATGTCATTTTATTTATTATATCCGTATTGATAAATGTAGTTTTATTCTTTGTAGATGGTAGTATCCTTCGTGGAATAGTCAGTCTCTTAGTTTGTTCTATTGTCCTTCACTATGGTTTACGAAAGAAAGCCTGGGCGGGATTTATCGTAAAATGTATGGTATGGATACATATAGTTTTATTGTTTATTATGTTTCTAACTATGATAATTAAAGTTATACAGTAAGTACCTTTTTCAACTAACAGGTACATTAGCAGAAGATCAGAGCTGACTTTAAGGCAGCTTTTTCTTATGGCACTTAAGGGGCAGGTTAGTTTAAAAAGAGGTAATATAGTAATTCATTAGCAACCTTAGTTGAAAGGATAAGGAAGTGATTTATTTGATGGCTTTAAGGATTATTATTAACATTTTAGTAACAGCTTTATTGCTTTACATAACCATTATTTTCCTGCCAGATTCATTGAACATAAATGAAACGGTTTCAAAATGGATTTTTATGATAATGATATTTACGCTATTAACGATATCTAAAGAAAAAGGGTGGATTAAGCTTATTTCAATGTTTCTTGGTTTGGCAGTATTTATGTTATTCATTATTTTATTTGTATCATAAATTTGAGCTCTATTTTGCCATTTTCTTCATCAATTAACATATGCTTGAGTTTAACAATTTGGTTGCTACCCAACACTTTCTTATGGAACTAAAGGGGCAGAATTCTTGTATTAACTGAAATACTAAAAAGTTTGTGAAGAAATCTACTTAAACTAACGGGTGCGTTAGCTGAAGATCAGAGCTGTCTTTAAGGCGGCTTTTTCTTATGGAATTAAAGGGACAGGATAGTCCAGTAAACGGATAGTTTTAGGTTGTTCAAGACTGAATAGTTAGTGGAGTAAATGAAAAAAGAAAAAACCAGTTTTGTTAGACTGATTTTTTCTTTAATATAACACTTTGTTAAATTCAGTTTTTAACACTTTCATGTTCAATTATACGCTTCATTGCCTGGATTTGCCCCATATGGGTCGCTTCATGCATTAATGTTAAACATGCAAGTTCTCCAACAGTCTTACAACCTAGGAATGGTGTATCCAAATCTTGTTCTAGCTGTTCAGTAGAAATTTGCTTTAAACGAGTTAATTGATCTTTCAACTGTATAACAAGTTGATCCATGGCAGGTATATTCCCTGTCCAATCAGCTGGTTTTGTGCCATTCCCAAACAATTCTATATAATTCGTGGGAAGGTGAGTTGTTACATGCGGGTAATTAAACATAGTTTGTTCAGTAATTGTCAAAACGTGACCTGTCTGCCAATGAATTGTGTTATTAAAACCATCTGGCTGCACATCAGTTTGTTCTATAGAAACAGACTCTACATTCTTGATGAAATATTCTCTTGTCATCTCAAATTGCTTAAATACAAGTTGATTCATCGTTTTCTCCCCTCTCATTAACAAAATCATCCATATTATACCAGTAAAAATCGGAAAAGAATATAGTTGAAACTTCCTAAAATTAGTTTTTTGTCAACCGGTTCTTGTTCCACAGTAGGCGCGATTCTTTAAGGCGGCTTTTTCTTATGGAACTAAAGGGGCAGGATAGTTGAAGAAGAACTGAATAAATAAATAAAAACAGCTTAGGTTCTGGCTGCCAAATTCAATCAGATATATGGGATAATTTTATTAATTCCAGTTTTTTTCTATAAATTGAACTGCTGGTTGTAAATTTGTATTGTTAGCAATTGAAATGACAGTGGGAACCACAGAAGGGTCCGTTTTGGATAAATTGGGGATCCGTGGATTTAACCGAAAAAAACGATTTCCCAGAAGCTGAGAACTGACCATGGATTCATAGTAACCTGATCCACTAGCGACTATCTGAAGAAATGGCAGTAATGGTTCATTGGGCGATCGATCCAAAAGAACTCCCCAATTCGGGGGAAGGTTCTTCATATTTTCGGGGCGTATGTTATCTGCACTTACCATCCCCCACCCCTTCGTATCTCTTCTTAGTTGAGTCGGCTCTTCACCTGTTCCAATGGATAATACCGCAATTTGATCCAACGGCTGTTTGGCTTTCCCCACTGCAAACGCGATACTGGCTGTACTGGGGTTAGTTGTTACTGTATACCCATCCACGTAGTTTTGATAGGCTCGTTGCGTCGCGGGAGCACCGCTGCTCCGTAGAATTACATCACTCGCTTTCTCATTTAAATAGGGAGAGCCAGGAAAGTTGTGGAATAACACAGGAGTCCAACGATTCAGCTCCGGTGAAAATAAATGAAATGCAGGGACAACAATTCGTCTTTTTAAGTCTTTGAGGAGAAGATTTGGTGGAAAAAATGTTTGTACCGCTTTAATGAAACCAGAATAAGGTAATTGTTGGTTATAAACAGGTCCGCCTGGTCGGGAAACGCTGAATGCCGGCACGATTTTATCCTTAAAAAAGTGGAATGTCTCCTTCGGCGATCTTCCACTTGCTAACGCAAGGGCAGTGAATGAACCGATTGAATTTCCCGAAAAAACATTGGTTCGACTAATTAATTTTGGGTTTTGCCGAGCCAGTCTGTTTAAAAGTTGTAAACTTAAAGCACCTAAGGTGCCGCCTCCATCAAAGGTCATGATTCGATATTTTGTCAAAGCTGATTTCTCCTTTCCAATCTGGTCAAAAGTATTATTCAGTATATGTTTATTTTTCAGGAGCCGGATTATGTAGCTAAACATCCAAGGAAAGACTCCATCGAGTAAGAAATGATAAAATATGTATAGCTAAATTGGACTTTGGGACGTGATTAAAACGGATAAAAGGTTATTGGACATATATAAGGAATGGGAAGACAAATTAGATGATGACGAGTGGTATTTTAGTAATTCTTTTGAATCAATTACTAAGGATATGTCCCCTGACGAAGCGTTTAACTACATTCCAAATGACATTGAGTTGTTATTTAAGTTAGACGATGACTTTTTGGTATGGGAAACCCTTTATTTCTTAATTGAACTGTATAGTCTTACTGATACCACGCAGATACATCCATACCTCGAAAGGAATTGGTCTGTGTTAAAGAAACATATTAAGAAATATGAAGACTCCTATACTACTCCATTTAAGGAACTTAAAAGTCACCTTAGAGTTATAGAATGAACTTATCTTGTTGAACTAAAGGGGCAGGTTAGTTGGATTGCCTGCCAAAGAATAGGAGTGGTTTGAATTTATGGAAATAACAAAGAAAAGATTCTTCATTACTTGTATAGTTGGTATCATACTCAAGTATCTTGCAAGCTCTGGTCTGCAATACTTCAGGGGACAAACGATAAATTGGTTAGGAAATTTAGCATACGCATTCTATTTCGGAGTATTTCTTTCACTTTTACTTTGGTTATTTGGAGATTCTGGTAAGAAAAAAGCCGATCATTAATTCAGTGATTGGCTCAGGCTGTTGAGAAACCCTCGACAGCCTTTAATGAACCAACGGGTGCGTTAGCGCCATAAGAAGGCCGTCAATTGGCGGCCTTTTGAACGTATGATTCTTATCATTATCATACATTCAAATTATAGGGAGTTTTGTTCAATAATAGCACTCGATAAATTGGAATTTTAAGGTAAAATATTATTTGAACTATAATTATATAATAAGGAGTTTGATTTTTTGAAAAAGAAAATTTTGTTTCTATGCTTTTGTTCTCTTTTGATAACTGCTTGCCAAAGGGAGTATAAAGGTGAATATATAAAATGGGGAGAAAAAACCAACAGTAATGCGACTGAATTATTAAAAGGAAATGGAATACCTTATAAAATTAAAGATGGAATTATATATATTCCTGAAGATGCTTTTGATAAATCTATTATGTGTTGTTCTTAAAGTTTAAAATAATCTAAGTTTAAGTTTGTATAATTTTATTCAAATATCGGGTGAGTTAGCACATCCATATTCAAGAGAAAAAGTACCCTTAATTAACTAACGGGGCAGGATAGTTGCATAAGGGAATGGGAAATTTACAAAAATACACCTTTTTTATGTTGGAATCTAAGAAACATAACTTTTCAAAGGGGCTTATTGTGCGAAAGACATTTATTATTGTTTCTTATTTATTTTTCCTTGTTCCTCTAATGTTCATTGTGAATTTTCTGTTTGATATTGTTACACTCGAGAAGATACAAGGATTGCCTATATTTTTTCCTTTAGTATTTTGTCCTATTGGTCTTTTCTTCGCTTCAAAAGCACATAAAATACAAAAGAATTTTTTGACACTTGGTGCTATCATTTTAAATTCGGTCTTATTAATATTTCCTTTAGTATATATGATTTTAGGAACAGTGATATTTGGTGTTTAAGTCTTGATAATACTGATGACCTTTCTTCAATTAAGTGGTGCTTTACTTCAATAAGAGAGTTGCTTTGGCAGCTCTTTTTCTTATGGCACTGACGGGGCAGGTTAGTTCCATAATGAGTATCGAAAGGTGAGGGTAAACAGTGAGAATATTCGCAGAAGAAATTGAACTCCTTTCTTTGATTGAGTGTCTTGAAAATCTAGAGTTACATCTGTAACAAGCCACTTACAATAGCTGCAGCACCAAGTCCAACACTAACCAATCCAAGTGTTTTTAAATTTCTTTTTTTCGATTTTTTCATCATAAAAATTAAGCCTAAAATAATACTTCTGTGAGATTGTTTTTTTCAGTTCAATTTTTATTAAAGCAAACATTAACGAATAGGTAAAAGGACCACACATATTAGACATATCAAAAATGTGTGGTCCTTTTAATATTAAAGGTCAAACTTACCATACTAAAATATAACATGTGATCGTTTATCAATCTGGATATTTTGAATTTGCTATCTATACACATTCAATTATTTCTCTTTTTGTATGTCTTCCCAAGGTTCAAATGAAAAGGGAATTCCAATCATTTTAGCAGTCAATTCATCATAGGAAACTAAATCTTTTTTTGACAACTCCTTTAAGGAACGTTTCCCCATCGCTCTTAATGCCATTTTCATTTCTTCTATACTTGCTGTAAAGAATTTCTCTGCTGCTTTTACTCCATCTTCTATCTTAAATTGATCCTTGAATTTACCTTGATTCCAAACAACTTGTGTAGGTGGTTCAAAGGGAAGAGCATTCAATGCTTGACTATGTGAGACAGCAAATAATATGGCAGATCCTACATAAACAGCATCAGCACCGAGTGCAAGTACTTTTAAAAAGTGCCCAGGTACTAATAGCCCTCCTGATACAATTAAACTAATTTGTCCCTTCATCTTTCTCTTTTCTAAATGATTAACAGCCCGGACAACTGCATGCAATGTTGGTATTCCCATGTCATCGGATAAAATGGGGGGGGCACCGTGTGTGGCTGCTTGGCCGCCGTCAATCGTAATGAAATCAACACCGAGTTCAATTAAATGATCTATATCATCTTCGATTTTTCCACCTGCCCCTATTTTTATACCAATGGGAACACCACCAGTTATGCTCCGAAGTTCATTAACAAGATTTTTAATATCTTTCAATGTTTGATTTTCAAAAAAATGTTCAAAAATGACTCCATCCTCATTTTCTTTAAGCCCCATCACTTCACGAGCCCTACCTGTTAAATTTTCGGGTGAAATTTTTCCACCCATCCCAACTAGTGCGCCTTGTCCTAACTTAATTTCAATCATGTCGGCACGCTTAATAAGCTCTTCTTCCTTTGACCATTCTGTTTTTGAAAACTGTAAAATATATTTTCCTGCTTTATCTAATTCTTCAGGTATAACTCCGCCTTCTCCGGAATTAATCGCGGTTCCTACGTTTTTTGCTGCTTCTGCCAAAGATAGCCTTGTTTGTTCACTAAGTGCAATACCATAGGCCATCCCTGTAATCATAAGAGGAATTTTTATTTTCATTGGTTTTTTTGCTTTTGGTCCAATGGTCACCTTAACATCAACGTCTTCTTCACCATCAATAGGAAATGGTGTCGTTTGTGCAGGGATAAAGGTAATTGGATCCAAATGCGGCCATTTTTTTGAAGAGCCAAGTGGTCGATGCAGGACGTCGCCTGTTTCTGCACGTAAGCTATTTTCAAGCATATTTTGAACTCCCATATGCCTTAGTCCTGGCATCAACTCCATAATATTTTCTTGATAGCTGTCGGTTAAAATGATTTTCCCCATTTTCTTAACTAAACGTTTCATAATCCAACGCCAACCAATAAGCATGAATAAAAATAGGACAAATATTATTGCAACCATTACAAAAGATAAATAAGATAGAATGTTCGACATATTCACTTCTCCACATAATCAAATTAATTTAACAGCTCAATATCCTTGCTGTTTTCAAAAAAAGGAAAGTTTGTTATAGGGTGAAAGTCATTGCAGAGAGCAATTGAAAATACAAGTCACATCAAATGATTTTCTGGGCTTTTTTCAGCCCTTAACTAAGTAGATATAAAGGAGATACTTTTCATGAACTTACTAGATGATAACGCTCACCGTCCTTGGCCAATACCTTCAAAAAAGTGGATTATGCAACAATCTTGGAGAAATCTCTTGTTTATCCATTGGCCTATTCCAGCTGAAATACTAAGACCGCATATTCCTCCTCATTTAGAAATTGACACCTTTGATGGATATGCCTGGTTGGGAGTTATTCTCTTCGTTATGGAGGGAATTTATCCTCGTGGATTGTCATCTGTATCATTAACCCCTAAATTTTCAGAAATCAATGTAAGGACATATGTTCAATGTGATGGTAAACCCGGTATCTTTTTTATGTCTCTTGACGTTGAGGACTGGGCCTCCTATACAATAGCCAAGAAATGGTTTCGTTTGCCCTATTATTCTGCACAAATTTCTTTAGAAAAAAAAGGACAAACCTTTCATTGTCAAAGTATTCGTAAAGGAAAAACAAATACTCCAATTAGATTTAATGCAAAGTACGCTCCAATACCAGTAGTCCACTTTCCTAAAAAAGGAAATTTAGACCATTGGCTCACAGAGAGATATTGCTTGTATAGTACGGATAATGGAGTCAATATCTATTGCGGAGAAATACACCACCGTCCTTGGCCGCTACAAAAAGTAGAGGCAGAAATATGTACGAATACACTTTTTACTCCCTTTAATTTTGACCTTACTGAAGTCAAACCGCTTTTTCATTTCTCTAAAGGTGTTGATACACTTATATGGAATATTAAGAAAACACGGTTCCAGTGTAAAAAGATTCCTTGAACTATTCATTTCTTTCTAATTCGAGGATTAAGAAACTTCACTTAACTTCAATACTCAATATCCCTCACATCTAAAACTTAAATGTGATCGGAATGCAAATAATGAAGAATCCATTTTATTTAATGAGTAATCCCTTAATGGTCGTTTTGATATTATAAAATAGCCCTTAGCGTGTAAGTAATTTTGAACCCTAACGCAAAATACAAACAAGAACAAGTATCTGGGATGACTCTTTTCGGAGGAGTTATTGCAGTCTTTGGAGCTATTTTAGCAAGTTTAGAATATGAACACCTATTTCAATACCAAGTAGCCCCATATTGATAGAGGACAGCACTCGCTTCCCTTATTATGTTTCTAAATCATTATCAATGGCTAATGGGAATAGAAGAAGAACAGGGTTTTGTTGTAGAGGTCGTCAATCACAAATATGATTTTAAAGCTATCGTAAGAATCATCCAAGAGAACATAAAGGCTTTATAAAAAGATTCGAATTTCATCTAGCATTCAAGCAGAATATAAAGTTGAAGATATGCTACAAATGCATGTCGAGCTTTAGATTACAATCAGTAATAATTCGAAAAAGGGGGAACAAGTCGACTGGATCACTTATCATCCTGAAAATTGTAAATTTAAGTCTAACCATTTTCGAAGAACTTTTTAAATATACTTCTCTGTGATTATCTGGTCTTCTTCAAATTCTCTCACACGGCGCGTCAGTATTGCTTTTGAAATACCGGGTAACAACATCTGAATTTCATTAATCATCTTGTTCTTTTAGACATCTTCATCTAGAGTAGATGCATATATGATATAGAGGTGAAGAGATGGCATTTAGGCTATTACGGTATTTTATTTTTTTTCTTGGTTTAACTTTATTTGGATTAGGGAATGCGATTGCGGTAAATGTTCAATCCTTGGGGCTGCACCCATGGGAAGTTTTAAACGTCGCTCTGTTCCAGCGGTTCGGGTTCACGATTGGGACGTGGAGTGTCATGTGTGGTTTAGTACTTGTGCTGATCGCCTTTGTAGTTGATAGGAAGTATATTAGTATTGGTACCTTTCTAAATGCCTTATCAATAGGACCAATCATGGATTTTTTCTTACATCTCAACATTCTTCCTCATGAAACGGAGCAATTATGGTTGAATTTACTCATCTTGTTGATGGGTATCATCATATCCGGCATTGGCGGAGGAATTTATGTGGCTGCTGGAATCGGGGCAGGTCCTCGAGATGGCTTCATGCTAACCGTTTCGGAAAAAACCGGGTTATCGGTCAGCCTGGCAAGAATCGTTGTCGAGAGCCTCATCTTGATATTCGGGTTCGTCCTTGGAGGTCCAGTGTTTATTATGACGTTTGCATATACCTTTATTCAAAGCCCGATCTTTCAGTTTTCCATGAAGCTGATGCGTTCCTATATCGCTAGTTTGGAGAAGAAGCAAAAGGGACAATTTGAGCTTCCATTATAAATTGGAAAGTGGATTAAAAAATGATACAGATATTGATGTACGAATATTTGCTGAGATGATTATCGAAAAACTCAACTATACAGATGAAGATTTTTTAAAGGGATTTGGGTTTTGATAAAAGAGTCAGTTTTTCTTTTCAAGACCACATTTATCACATTAATGAACATTCTAACCAATGGCATCTCTCAGATTTGAATTCGATTTACAATCGTATTGTACAACGGAGGAGCTACTACAACAGGCAATATTGGATGGAAAGCCATTAGAGGAAATATGGAGTAATGTGAAAATATTATAGTGTGCTATATAACTAACGGGTGACCGCGACCAATATGAGCGAGCAAAAAATGAAGGAATCCTCATAAGAGAAGAAGAAGTCTAGTCAGAAAATAAATAATTCCCTATCAAAAAACCACACATCACGGTGTGGTTTTTCATTTTTCTTCCTTTTATGCTCCTTTTACATCCATTCCCTTCATCATCGAACGGTCTTGGAGGCTTTCGGAACGCATGCTATATGCCACAAGCTTCTTCTTGTCCTGTTTTACGACATCCACATGGTCGCCGTACACGAACACCAATAACCGAATCTCTCTTTTGCCTTTTTTCGTATCGATGACCAATGGCTTCACACCGCTCTTTGGGAGTAAAAACAAGGACTCGTTTCCTGGAAATATATGATTTTTCTTCAAAACCATCGCTTGGTTAACATCCTGAATCACTTGGTTCTTCTCTTCCCCTTCCAATCGTTTTCCGTCCATCGTAATCACGGTATCCCCGTCACTAAGTGTTGGATGCATCTTAAATTTATTCAAAAGCCAATTGACGACATCGGTTGGAAGGCAGGTAACAACTAGTTTAAATATCGATAAAATAATGGTCAAAATCAAAACGGGTCCTGTCATTTTTTCATCATCTCCGTATGTTATAAATGTCTCATTATAAACAGCTGCCTCTATATTACCAAAAAGAATGGACATTTTTTCTTCGGAAATATGTCCATTCTCGTAACGTTTTCCTTTTGGGGCGTGGGTATAAACTAACGGACAGGGGTTGCTGCCACAGCCTTTTTTCTTATGGCGCTAACGGGGCAGGTTAGTAACATAAGTTAAACTTATGAATCTGTATAAATAACCCACGATTTTATTTATGTATCATATTTGATATGTTAAAGAAAAGAAAGGGGATTTGAAGTGAGAATTTTTGATGCACATTTTCATATTATTGATTTTGATTTTCCAATCATCGAAAACCAAGGATATTTGCCACCCAGCTATGTTGTAGAAGATTATCAAAATGAAACTGCTGATTTGAATGTATTAGGTGGTGCGATTGTATCTGGGTCATTCCAAGGCTT
Organism: Peribacillus sp. NPDC056705; assembly: GCF_043656335.1. NCBI lineage: Bacteria > Bacillati > Bacillota > Bacilli > Caryophanales > Bacillaceae > Peribacillus > Peribacillus sp. NPDC056705. The sequence goes on from NZ_JBHTYI010000014.1 coordinate 62,961, forward strand.
TGACCAAGAATATTTATTGAAGGCACTTAAACAAATGGGATCAACATTTTGTGGCGTCACACAATTACCTTTTACGGTGAAGGACGAAGAGATTATAAGTTTAAATAAAAATGGGGTAAAAGCATTACGTTTTAATATAAAAAGAGGCGGTTCAGAAGATTTATCGAAGCTCGATTACTTTGCTAGGAGAGTTTATGATTTAGTAGGGTGGCATAGCGAGCTTTATATTGATTCAAAAGCGTTACCCGAAATTGCATCAACTATTGAAAAATTACCTGCGATATCAATTGACCATTTAGGATTATCTGAAGAAGGATTACCTCATTTATTAAAGCTGGTGAATAAAGGCATTCGAGTTAAAGCCACTGGTTTTGGTCGTGTAGAATTGAATATTGAGAATGCCTTAAACTCAATTTATGATATTAATCCAGACGCTCTTATGTTCGGAACGGATTTGCCATCTACAAGGGCGAAAAGGCACTTTGAGTATGCGGACATTGAATTGATTCAGCGTCTATTTGATGAAAAAGCTACCGAAAAAATATTGTATACGAATGCATTAAAATGGTATTTTAAGTAATTCATCCATAAGATTTAGAATGAAAATTTAAAGTTTGTGAGTGAGTACACTTAAACTAACGGGGCAGGTTAGCTGAATAAGGATAAGTCGAGTAGCAGGTATGAACTGACCCCATAAAGTAAGACAGGAAACTTTCATTTTATTTATATATGGTTTAATCCTATAATTAGGAATAAGAATATAAGTTTATTTTCAAAAATTACAGTCGTAAGTTGGAGGAGATTTCATGACGGATTTCGCTATACGCCTTGCCACCCCTGAGGACCGCAAAGAGATTTTCAATGTTCACCGTCATTCAGTCCGCAACCTCTGCTCAGAGCAATACACGGAAGAGCAGATCAACATGTGGCTGGATGGGAGGGAACCGGACATGTACCTCCCTGCCATAGAACACGGGGAGCTTTGGGTCGCCGTGTCGGACAGGAAAATCCTTGGTTTCGTCGAAGTGGAGGGCAACGAGGTAACCAAACTCTTTGTCTCCGGAGCGGCAGCGGGTTCAGGAGTCGGTAAAGCCTTGATGGTGAAGGTCATCGGGCACATTCGAAAGAATGGGAAGACACGGATCTACTTAGAAGCCACAACCACGGCGCGGGATTTCTATCGCAAATTGGGCTTTGTTGAGACGGGAACAGGCACTTTCTCTCAAGGCGGAGCGGCGGTTTCGTTGGAAATCGTCAAGATGGAACTGGTCTGAATCCGGTGCCGGGCCGACCGTGCAACGAGAATTGCACTCACCAATGACAGTATAAGTAGAAAACCACCAATAGGGTCGCTCTTTAGTAGAATAGCCTCTCGGCATTCCCCGAGGCAGGTGGTGCAAGGATTCCCCTGCACCACCAAAATTGTAATCCTCCCACTTTCGTAGGGGGATTTTACCTCCTAAGTATGTTTCTAAAAAAGACTGTTCTTGCTAAGCTATGGAGTATGTAAAGAAGAAATTTCAAGGCCTAATGAACAATATAAGGACTAAAATAAAAGTCTATTATACCTTTGAAGAGTCAATTAATCCTTCATGTTAGTGGATTGCTTGACTCTTCATTTTCGTTTACCTGCAAGTTTCTTTTCGGAAAAGCAAAGAAATCACGAGATTGTACTTACCCTTTGGCATTGCGCGGGAGCTTATTAGTTGGATTAATTGCTTTTTCCAAGTCTTCTGCTGCGATCACTGGATCTACTGTATTGCTATTAGCTTTTCCCTTTTGACTATTGCCTTTATCACGCTTTTGGCTCATGCTCAGAACCTCCCTCCATGTAGCTTCATTTGTTAAGATGGATTAATAGATGGCGACTTATTCACCAAACGAGAAGGTTCTCGTTTAGTTGTGTATACATCCATATAGGGTTTAATATGTAAATGATGTCAGCTAATGTTGTATAGACAATTCAATGTTTAAACATTACCATCTTTAAATTGTATTGATATTGTGAAATGTTGTACTTAAACAAACAGGTGCGTTAGTTCAATAAGGGAGGTTGCTGAAGCAACCTTTTTGTTATGCAACTAAAGGGGCAGTTAGTTTAATAATTTTGTTAGCAGAGTTTTATTTAACAAAAGGAGGCGATAGCTTGTTTTTATATCATATGGTCATTGAAAATGATAGTGACATAAATATAAGTCCGCAAAGGGTTTTAAAGGAAGGATTAAATCATAGAACAGCAACAAGATGGTATTCAAACAGCGGTAATTTATTTCCAGAATTAACAGAGCGTTTCAGACCTGAAAATTCACCAAAATGGATTGATTTTAAAGTTGCTTTCGGTGCAGATTTGAAACCGTATGAAAAACCTCACTTTCAATTTCCTGTGTTTAGTGATAAAATACTAGCTTTTAACCGAGATATATCAAGTGATTTATTTGCCTATATTGAAGATAAATATGATGGGGACAGAGGGTACTTTGTTGAAGGATTACCTTCAAAGGAAGATTTAATGAAACAGTATTGGGAAAGTATGTACTCTTGATGAGTTTTTGAAATGCAAGCCTTTTAATAACCCTGAAATTTATATTTTTGAAACAGTTCCAGCAATGTTAATTGAGTATATAGAGTAAAATCTTGTTCAACTAACGGGTAGCTTTAGTTCAATAAGGGAGGTTTCTGATGCAGCCTTTTTCTTATGGCACTAACGGGGCAGGTTAGTTCCATAAAGTTTTATAATTTTCTTCGAAAGAATACCTTGCATTATAAAGTAATATAAAATATATTAATTCCAAGAGGTGGAAAAATTGGAGATTAATAAAGAAGTCTTAAAAGGTCACATAGACACGCTCATCCTGTCACTTTTACATAGGAGGGATATGTACGGCTATGAATTAGCCAAAATCGTTCGAGAAAAGAGTGATGATCAATTTGAATTAAAAGAAGGTACACTTTATCTGTCTTTAAAGAGATTAGAAAAGAATGAATGGATTTCTTCTTACTGGGGGGATGAGCAAGGACCAGGTGGAAGAAGAAAATATTACAAACTTACATCAATGGGTGAAGAAGGATTTGAACAAAAGCGTTTGGAATGGGAATTTGTAAGAGATGTGATTGATTCGTTTTTGGATTGGGGGAGAAAAAATGAGAGAAATTGAAACATTTGTTGATTCGGTTTATCAAAATGTTGGTGGAAATAAAAAAGAAATACAAGAATTAAAAGATGAAATGAAAGGTCATTTATTAGAGGCTGTTCACGAGTTAAAATTAGAAGGAAAGTCTGAACAAGAAGCTATTGAAATTTCCATTGAACGTTTCGGCGGAGAAAAAGAAATGCGTTCTATCGTCGGTCAATTATTCAAAGCACAAAAGGTATTTGCCAAACGTGTGCTTCATATAGCATTATCATTTTTTGTTCTTACATCAGTTATCATTGGAGTTTTATGGGCGATGGATGAAGCAGATATGAACGAGAACTGGAGTGTTACTGAAAAAATAATCGGTACAGAAAAAACAGTTGGCATCTTGGAGGGGAAAGAAACGATTTCAGAAGATATGAAAAAAGAAATTGATGCTTTAGTACAAGATAAAAATCAAATTTTAAATCTTCAAGTCTACAAAATGGCTGATGTTAAAAGAGTAACTGAAAGTGGCTCGATTTCATATCACGTAGATGAAGCTACACCAGTTTATCGAATTGGAAAATCACCTTCTGATGAGAAAAATTGGATGTTGATTGATTTAGGTTATGAGGTAAACGATAACAATACATGGTTTGTTCAAATGGAATCAATTAAACTTTTTGCGTTTATACCTTTTGTTTCATTGATCGGTTTTGCGATTTATGCGACTTTGTTTACCATTTGGGCAACAATCAATGCGTATCATCATAAACGATTGAATGTTGGTTGGGTCATTGCTTTTGCTTTCTTGAACGTTGTAGGTTATTTGATTTATTTTTTAGTTGGGAAAAAGGTCACATCTAAAACAATTAGTTGATTTCTTCTTGAAATAAAAAGAATGGTCGCCTTTTTTCTTTTTTCATAAGACAAAAAGATTGTGAAATATTGTACTTAAACTAACGGGTGCGTTAGTTGAACAAGGAGTTGTCTTTAAGGCAGCTTTTTTTTATGCAACGGGGCAGTTTAGTTCAACAAGAAAATTGATTCATAAATGTCACATTAGGCTAAAATTACGACATAAAGAAGTACAATTAATCAGCAGTATATTTGGTTGATTCATCAAATTCTTTAACAGAGAAGGTTAAAAATCTCCATAAAAAAGAAGCTACGATTTCTTTACTCATTAATTCTAGTAATATCACAACTCAATTAACGGTTGATAAAATGAGACAAGGGTATTTATATGAATCATGTTGAATTGTTAAGTAATTGAAGTTATTGGAAAGGTGTGTTAATTTTGGATGTTGAATTAAAATTTTTTTCCGAAAAGGCACTTAAACATATGTTTATTGGAAGTCAATTGGATGGAGTAAAATTTGGTGTTGGACCAGGTGCAATTCTGATTCGATTTATGAATTATAATAATTCTAATAATCAACCAGATGATCTATGGCTAAATATTGAGTCAAAATGGAATGTTTTTTCTTCAGGAAATAATGATTATCCTAACTCGGAGGATGAAATGAGCGAGTTAACTGAAGAGGATGAATATAATTTAGTCTTTAAATTACGGAGAGAAAAAGTTGTTGACATTAAATTAGGTGAAACTGTTCCGCACCTTTTTATCGTTTTTCAATCTGGTCAAACCTTGTTTGTAAACGGGCATCACAACATGTATGAATGTTGGCAAGCAGGTGACGGTGCTGGATATACTGGTGATAATTGGCTGATAGTTGCAACCCCTGGTGACGATATCGATATTGCTTCTTGGGCTCCTGATGAATTTTAGGAAAGGAGTGAACGACAATTGAACTAACGCATGAGTTAGTTATTAATAAAGACACCTTGAGTGGATTAAAATAACTATTACTTTAGCTCTGTTTGTTATTATTTCATATTTTTTGTATCTCTAATTCTTTTTCTTATGGCACTAACGGGGCAGGTTAGTGGAAGAAGAAAAAGGAATAATGAAAAGTAAAATAAGAAGTTGAGTAACATCACTAGAGGGGAGAAAGTAATATGGTTGATATAGATGACCGAACGGTGTTTGAAAATATCCGCATAGATTTTTGGGTTTGTGATTGTATAACAGAACCGGAGTATATGTATAGTGTTGACGGTGAATATGAAACAACTTTAATTGAATTCTGGAAAAACTACAATCGTTTTCCACTTAAGGTTATCCATAACTTTGTAAGGGAAATGGATGATTTAGATAACGATGATAAAGTGTATAGATACCAAATTGACGAGGTTCATTCGATAGATGAACTAAAACATGTTGGGTGGAAATTAACCTTGGAAGACTTTTTATTCGCTGTTTTCATATAGATTGTTGCTTTCCTAGTTATACTGAACGAAGGTCCGTCCTATATTGGTTTCGATGGATCGAAATTGATAAACTTTTGAACTTTGAAAAACAGGTGGAGGAAATACTTATTTCAGCCTGAAAAAATCAAACGACTTAACTGTTAATGCGTTTAGATGTGCTGTGTAATCAAAAAAGATAGAGAAAATTCTCTACCCTCGGTCTTTATCTTCTTTCTCTTTCAAATAGTTTTCATAAGCCTCTTTTGCTTTGTCTGGTTTTGGTGCATCTTTTGATAACCTTTTATGTATGTCGTTTAAAAGATAAAGCCCTCTAAATAGTGCGCCAGCAACTATCCCAAAAGCAAGGAAGCCACCAACCAAAGGTCCCATCATAAGCAATAGATAACCTAATATAACAGATAAAATAATTGATATTAACAAATACAAAGTAAATTCCCCTTTATTCTATTTATCAGTAAATAAACTTAACCTATTATTACCATAATTATATCACATCTAAAAAATCATTAAAAAAACAACAAAGTTTACGAAAACAGCCTTTTTATTACTAATTCGTCAAAGGAAATATGATTTAAGAAAATTGATAGAGAAACATTAAAGGGTAAAATTCCGGCACAGTGCCCTCTATTCGAATTAGGTCCAGGCGATACTCTAACAGAAGTGATTATACACGGACATTCTTTTTTAGTTGGTACAAATGACTCTAATTTATCCACGAAAGAACAAGTCAAAAAAATTGTACTATCCTGAAAGCTATTCATAACTTTCGTTTTTGAACTAACGGGTGCGTTAGCTTTAGATCAAGCTGTCTTTAAGGCAGCCTTTTCTTTATGCAACAGTTGAATTGAAGAAGATGGTAAAATTAATAGCAAAGTAATTCTTGTGGGGAGGGTTATATGGAGCAAGTAAATTTTTTTGACAACAGTCTTTTTTACGAAAAGGTAAAGAAAACTTTCTACTTACACAAAAAGTTAATCAAAGAACATTTGCCAGAAGCTGATGTCCAGCACGTTGGAAGTACAGCTGTCCCTAATTGCCTTACAAAGGGTGATTTAGATATACAAGTGCGTGTTACTACTGAACAATTCCCAATGGCAGTTCAGACACTTTCAGCCTTATATGAACTAAATGAAGGTAGTGTCAAAACCGACAGTTTCAGGGCATTTAAAGATGATTCAACCGTTCCTCCTCTCGGTGTGCAATTAAATGTAATTAATTCTGAATTTGATTTCTTTTGGAAGTTCCGAGATGTTTTATTAATAAATGATAAATATCGAAAGGAATACGATGATTTAAAGAGGAATTACGAAGGAAAAGAAATGGATGAGTACAGGGAAGCCAAAAATGAGTTTTTTCAAAGAATTATTGAAACACCAGAGTTTAAAAAACTGTGATCCTTAATTAACTAACGGGTGCGTTCGTATTATAAGGTTAGCCAGTTTTTACTGGTTGACCTTTTTTAAATAGAATCTATTATATCAGTAGCCAGGGTAGGACGTACGGGTGCGTGGGACTTGATCCCGTGAACTAAACAGTCCGCCCCCTACTTGTAGAAACATGTTTGAGGCTGGTTGGGACGAAGATCTCGTATAACAAGCGAAGCTATGACACTACATGGAGGACTAGGGGTACTGGTTAGTAAGTAGAGGAGGAAAAAACAATGAATCCAGTTGTTGGTCTGGATGTGGTAAAAGGAGAGAGCCAAGTTCAGGCATTTTTAGACCAATCTAAACCGTATGGGAAGAGCTTTTCAATGAAGCATACCAAAGAGGAGTTAGAACATTTTTTAGAATTTCTAAAAGAAATTGAAGAGGTGACAGGGCAGATGCCTATGGTCATTTTAGAATCTACAGGGCATTACCATCTCCCGTTATTCAATTCTTGGAGGATCAAGAGATTCTATATATCTTACTAAATCCGATTATTTCTTATCAGGCAAAGAAGTCCAGTTTACGGAAGGTAAAAACAGACGCTATCGATGCGTACCAGTTGTGTGTACTGTATTACAAGGAGGATTTAGAACCTCATAAAATGAGAGGAATTCAGCTATTAGACCTTCGGAATTTGTCCAGACAACAGGAAATTGTAACGAATATATATGTGGAAGCTAAACTTCAGTTTCACACCATTTAAGATCAAGTGTTTCCTGAATACCGGAAGGTTTTTGGGGATCTATATTCGAAGGTTTCTTTATTGATGTTAAAGGAATATCCTACTTCAGAGGCGGTATTAACAGCCGGAGAAAGTAGACTGGCAGAGAGTGTTATAGAGTTCTGTCCTAGCAGATCGGGTGAATGGGCATGGGGAAAAGCAAAAAAAATAATGGATTCCGCATCTAGAAATCCATTCCAAAAAAACGTGTATGAAAGTCACGTAATCAATCTTCGTATGTATATTGAGTTGCTTTTTCATTACCAGGGACACCTTTCTGATTTGGAAGATCGTATAGTGGCCCTGGCAAATGAACTGGAAGAATATAAGATCATCCAATTGATTCCCGGTATCGGAGAAAAAATCGCAGCCACGATTATCCCTGAAATTGGTGAAATCGATCGGTTTAATCATCCGAAAAAACTGGTGGCCTTCGCTGGAGTGGATCCAAGTGTTCACTCATCGGGTAAGTTTACGGCAACCATTAATCGTATTACTAAAAGGGGTTCGAGCAGACTACGTCATTCTCTGTATCTTGCCGTGCTATACGGCATAAGGAGTTCAAGGAACAAAAAGCTTAAAGCTTTCTTTGATAAGAAAAAATCGGAAGGAAAGCCAGCCAAAGTGGCGATCGTTGCCTGTATGAATAAACTTATTCATTGGGTTTACGCTTTATTAAAGAGAAAAGAAGCATTCCTAGATTTATCCTGATTAACGGTTTTGTGAAACAGAGAAAAATCCTTCCAAAAGGGTTTTGAAGGGTTATTTGGCATGGCCAAAAATAGTATATCATAAGGGAAATGAAAATATTAGAGAAAGATATTGACATCCTATTAGCTGGTTACTTCATTACCAGGAGCTGATCAGCAGCTCCTTTTCTTATGCAATTATAGGGGCAGGATATTTGAAAAAGAGGTATTTTCAAATAGTTAAAAATATTACTTTATAGATAATTAAGTTGTTTAGTTTTGTTTTAGAAATGCAGTGCCCATCTTGTGATGGGAGGTTATTAAAGCTGTCTACTTTAAACAATATTTTAGGAATAATAAAGCTATTTATTTTCAGAAAAAGAATCATATTTTAGTACCAATTCATAAAAAATTAAAATCTAAATCATCTAAGTGTATACATCTAATATCACTCATTCGTTGTATAAGTATAGGGAGGACAAAAGATGAAAAAAGAAAATGTATTAACCTCCTACCTTATCAATTTAGGAGAGGAAGTGTTCAAGCTATTACTAGCGAGAGGAGCCAAAAAAGAAGATGCAGAAGATATAATTCAAAACACCTACTACAAAATTTACACGCTATTGGATAAATTAACAGAGAGCAATATACGTCCTTGGTTTTTTAGAGTATCACTTAATCAATATATTGATTTGAAAAGGAAAAAGGAGCAGCAGAACATTTACTTAACTGAGGGAATTTATTCCAAGCTATCACACATCGATTGCGATTTTGATACGGTTTTAAATAAAGATGAGATTTTTTATTTATTAAAAGACATAAAAAAAGAATACAAAGAAATTTTCTTTTTAAAGTATTACTATGATTTTTCATATGAAGAAATTGCAACTATTTTGGATATTCAAGTAGACAGTGTAAAGCAAAAATTATATCGTGCACGTAAATTTATTCACTCAAAATTAGGAGGACCATATTGATGGAATCTTCGTTAAATGATGCTTTAAAAAAGGCTAAACGAAAACATCTACTAAAAATTATCATCACTTCAATTATTGTAGTACTAATTCTCTTACCTATCTTTTATAAAACAGGTAACTACTTTGCAGCGAAAAGCTCTACAAAGCTTCACGGAAAGCTTTTTTTACATAATGCCATTGCTGAACCTAATATTCAGATCGACTCTCAAGTAACCAGTAATTCATCGATGTTTGGGGGTAACATTATTACAAACCGTTCTAAGAATATTAATGGTTATGTAGTTCAATGGAGCACTCTTACAAGTTCATATGATTGGTTTCGAGTCAATATTGACACGAACGAGTTAGTACCAGGATTTCATTGGTCTGATACAGAGTTCTATGAGTATGATAAACAGACAAAGAGTAAATCAGCAACATTTTATCATCCATCCATAAAAAAATACTATAATGGTGTACAAAATGAATTAGGGGAAATTTCGGAAATGGAGTACCACGTTGCAGAAGTTGCCATTTCCTTTGATAAACCATACACGTTACAGGAAATACAAGCAAAAATCCCTGATAATTTAAACATCGTATGGTTGTATTTGGCTTCTCCAATTAGGGATGAAAGCAAGGGGCCAGCTGGTATGCCAGTTTATGGGTTTGAACTTTCCGACACCCCTAAAGAATCATATTCAAGCTTTGTCGATGGTCTTAAAGAGTATGATTCAAATGGGGATGATGAAACAATTCAAGAATTTTTAAAGGTAAATAAAAATAAGCAGTTCGGTGAAGTGAAAATTTTAGGGGTAATGCTCACTGGAAAAACAAACAATTTCAAAGCCTTAGAGAATCAAAATTTTATCCGCGGTGCTTCAGTAGGTGCCACTGCACAAATCGTTCCTTATATTAAACCTGAAAAATAATATGCAAGAGACCCAATAAAAATTATGTTCTTAATTAACTAAATGGAGAAAGTTTAAGCTTAAGACTGCTAATTAGCAGTGTTTTTTGTTATGAAGCTAACGGTACAGTGTTCTTGGAAAGAGTGCTAATGAGATTTGATCTATTTTAATACATAGAAAACACAGTTTGTGAATAGATGTACTTAAACTAACGGGTGCGTTAGCTGAAGATCAAAGCTGTCATTAAGGCAGCTTTTTCTTATGGAACTAACGGGGCAGGTTAGGCTAAAAAAGTTACGATAAAAAAGCGAGCCTTTTTACCAAGGGCTCGCTTTTTACATTTGTTTTTTTTGATTTAGGATACAAAACTAATTAATAAAGAAGATATTATTACGACAGAACAAATACTTAGAACAATAAACGGAAATCTAGATTTACTGTTAAAAGTTGCATAAGCCAATACAGAGGTAAAAAATAAAAATACTACTTGCATCCAAATAGGCTGTTCAAAAGGTCCAGTACGTAACAAAATAGTTATAGCCAATATAGCAGCAATTATTATTATAAAAAACGAAACCTTTTTCCCTTTCATTTTTATCACCTCCTATATATTTTATGCGCAAGGTCTTGTGCCGTAATACCAACTTCCAGTTTTGCTATAAGATTTACTGAATTTTTTTCCAGCTAAAGTGAAATTAATTTTTGGATTTTGATATCTATATTGATACAAATTTTCACATCCGGTAAATTTTTTGGAACCACTTCTATAATTATCAACTTTAAGAGTACCACTCATTAATTTTGAAGAGAAATAAGTTCCTAGTCCAACAACACCTAACCATGCGCCAATTGTACCAGCATAATCTGTTTTAGCAAACTTAAAACCAGTAAGAAAAGCAGCAGCAAGTACACCGCCAACGACTGTTACTATAGCATTTAAAGAATTTACATGTTTGTTTAAACTAAGAGTGGTAGTAGACATATACTTAGGTGAACTTGAAGTAGCCATTATAGAAGAAACAGTAACTCCTGAATTTACTAATTCTGGTTCTATTGATTCATCAATCTTTAATTCGCCTTTTTCACCATTCAATAAAAAATAATCATCGCCTTTATGATAAACAAATTCTTGTATATCGCCTGTAGATGATTCACTAGTTACTTCAACAGTATCATTTTCAACTGTTTCAATTGTGGAAAGAACAATTTCATTGTCAGTTTCTGTTTCAATAACTATCTTTTCTTCTGTTGATTCTAATACATTTACTGATAAATCTTGATTATCTTTAGTTGAAGCATTAACAGTAATTGGTCCTATACTTCCTAATATAAGTGATGCAGCAAGGATGAACGACAAAGGTTTTTTATACATTAATTAGGCACTCCCTTTTTTAAAATGTAAAGATTAAATTTTCATATTTAATAGAAATAGATATTTACACTATAATTATTTTAAAAATGCTATTAAACTAAATACAAAAGAAATATTAACTAAAATATTTTTGATGAGCTCCTCACTACTAGATATTCAACACACATTGGTAATTATGGACAATTCAGGATATAATTTCAATGATTATTTTTAAATAATTAAAAAATGAAGACAAGATGAAAAGAAAAATTACAAGTTATGGAGTTTCAGATACAATGAGCGATGAATAAAAAAGGAGTCTTTTTTCGTAATGAGGGTTAAAAAGAAAGAATTGCAAACACCTATCTGCGATTCATAAAATCGGGGCTTGTAAGTACATTTCTTAATTATCCATCAAAAAAGTGGTGAAAGTTTAATTCCAAAACTCCCACCACTTTTTTTATTTTCTTCTTCTTTAGCAGCTGCTATTTCTAATATTTTTTCTTCTAATCTCTTATTCATTTGAGTAGTTAGAAGACGATTTCTTTTTTCTACAGCATCATTCATCTTCATTTCAAAACCCTGAAACATGATTTCTCTTTCCTCTTCTATAGCCTTCTTGACTGTTTTATGATTAAGTTTTTCCAATTCACTCTTTGATAAACGGATTTCACAGCGTTTTTCCCCTCTAAATCCATTGATACAACGGCTTTAATCCCGTCTGCAAAAACTACATTATTAGAAAGTGATTTTTTGAGTTCTCTAAGCGCTTTAAAATCGCGTTCATAATAAATTCGATGTTTTTTTTCATTTCGATCAAAAGTATATCCTATTAGTGTGTTGTATAACTTGTGTTCAACAATCGGTCCATTTAACGGAATAACTTATTAAGTGGTGAAAAGTTTGGGGAGAAGATATTACCAAGGGAAGTTTTTATTTCTCAAAATAGTAACTACGCTGCTTATACTTTTATTTTTAATGATGCCATATTTCAGTTCGATTCCTCATAGAATAAATTCATTTTTAATACCAATAACGATAATATTTTTTTTCGTAACAGATTACTTACTTGTTAAAAGAGATTTGAAGGATAAGTGATTTAATTCATATTTATATAAAAGTGAAATGAAGTTTCCTCTCGCAATTGTTGAATAAGCTTCACTTTTCTTCTTCAACTAACGGAGTGCGTTAGTTGAAGATCAGAGGTCTTTAAGGCAGCTCTTTTCTTAAGGAACTAAAGGGGAGTATAAAAGTGGCTTATCGAACCTCGATAAGCCACTTTTAAAATTAAAATAAGGAATAATTACAGAAGTTTTATTCAACTAAAGGGGCAGGCATTTTAGGTTTTATTTTTATAAATATCTTTACCAATATAGTACCTACCATTATTCTTTTTGGTTACTTCTTTCTGTACTACCATAAGAAACAAAGCAGCTCGAACTCATATAATTAATTTTCATACCGTCTCATTTGCGTCACAGTTTGTGTCAACTCACAAAAATTCTTAAAGAACCATCGGTTGCGTTAATTCATTAATGAGCTTTGACATCAGCTCTTTTCTTATGGGGCTAACAGGAGCAGGATGGTTTGAATAAGATATAAGAATGATTTTCATTTCAAATAGATGCATATCCGTTTCGAATCTATTCATTGATTCATATCCTATTAATATTAGGGAGGGGATGAATAGATGGCATCTAATGATGAATTAATTTGTCAAAAGTTTGCTAGGATTATCGGCGGCCAAGAAGGATTTGCGGGTGGAAAATGTGTGACAACCATAAATCGAAATGAAATAAAAGCAAAAATTTTAGGAAAACGTTTTAGGGTGACCTCTTCTTTCTCATTTGAATCAAGGGATAAGACTGGACAAGCATTGTGCCTAGGTAGGGTAGCACTCTTGCAAAGTGAAGTCGAGAATTTTGTTGCTTTGATTCTTAAACAAGGAATAATAGTTTCATCGATACACAATGAGTGGCTATTTGATGATCCGAATTTGATATACGTTAATATCGAAGCTGTTGATGATCCATTAGTTTTTGCAAAGAAAGTCAGAAATGCGTTAAGGAACTAACGGATTTCCCACTTGTCTGATTTTTGATGAACATAATACACGGTGAAAACCCGGTTTTGTTGAACTGATCAGTGCGTTAGCTAATGATTGGAGCTGTCTTTAAGGCGGCTTTTTCTTATGGAACCTAAGTACTAAAGGGGGATTTTTAACAAACGGTTGGAGTAAAATTTCATAAAGAATTGTTTGACTTTTCTTATAACTTTGCTTAATATTCAAGTGTTCAATAAAACACTTGAATAGATAGATGGTGATTTTACATGTTTAATGATCGCGATTTAAAAGATTTATTGTATCAAGAGTTCGCAAGAATAGGTAAAAGCCTTTCTAGTCCGAAACGATTGGAAATTCTTGATATTTTATCTCAAGGTCCAAAGTCGGTGGAGGCATTATCTCAAGCTGCTAATATGTCTGTGGCGAATGTATCTCAACATTTACAAATCCTTGCTAATTCTAGATTGGTAAAGTTTCAGAAGAAAGGGAACTACGTCATTTACGAACTGGCGGATGCAGCCATTTCGGATTTTTTAACTTCCTTGCATACATTATCAGAAAAACAGTTTGTACAGGTTCAACAAATTAAGCAGGAGTTCTTAAATGTCAATCTTGGCATGGATGGGGTTTCACTTTCAGAACTTAAAGAACGGATGGATAAAGGTGAGGTTATTTTGTTGGATGTAAGACCTATGGAGGAATATGAAGAAGCTCATATTCCTGGTGCAGTTTCTATGCCAATTGAAGAGTTAAGTGAGAAGTTTTCAACTTTGCCAACCAATTGTGATGTGGTTGCTTATTGTCGTGGTTGTTACTGTTTAATGTCAGTGGAAGCTGTTGAACTTTTAAGATCCAAAGGTTTTAATGCATTTCGTCTAGAGGAAGGTGTACATGATTGGAAATTACAGAATGATAAATGAGGTATTAACAAATGTCCAATAAAGCAATGTCCAATAAAGCATATCAATTGAACCAGAGTTATGTAGATTCTCAAGAAAAACAAAAAATGTTATACAAACGCACATTAATTATTGTAAGTATTTCTCAAATTTTTGGTGGTGCTGGGTTAGCTGCTGGAATTACGGTGGGGGCACTTCTTGCGCAACAAATGCTTGGCACAGATGCATTTGCTGGACTTCCTTCGGGTTTATTTACTTTAGGGTCTGCAGGGGCTGCTTTAATCGTAGGGAGACTTTCTCAACGTTACGGTCGTCGTACAGGTCTAACAGCCGGTTTTATGATAGGTGGACTTGGGGCAATAGGAGTCATGACTGCAGCTATAATAAATAGTGTTTTCCTTTTATTTGCTTCCCTGCTTATTTATGGTGCGGGTACAGCGACAAATTTACAAGCTCGTTACGCTGGTACGGACTTAGCGAACAATAAACAACGAGCTACTGCTATTAGTATTACAATGGTGTTTACAACATTTGGTGCAGTCGCAGGTCCGAATTTAGTGAATGTAATGGGGGACTTTGCTACATCCATTGGCATTCCATCACTTGCTGGTCCTTTCATTTTATCAGCAGCAGCATTTATCCTGGCAGGTCTTGTACTTTTTGTCATGCTTCGCCCAGACCCATTAGTGATAGCAAGAACGATAGAAGCGTCCAACCAAGAAAGAAAGGTGTTAGAACATTCGACTGATGCTGAACAAATAGCAAACAAAAGAGGAATTATTGTTGGTGCGACAATTATGGTCCTTACTCAAATCGTAATGGTGGCTATCATGACAATGACACGAGTTCATATGGGACATCATGGACATGACTTGGGTGATATAGGCCTTGTTATTGGATTTCATGTATGTGCCATGTATCTCCCGTCACTGGTTACAGGTTTCCTTGTTGATAAGTTTGGTCGTACTGCCATGGCCATTGCCTCTGGAGCCACTTTGCTTCTGGCAGGTTTGATATCAGCGATTGCACCAGGTGATTCCATGATTTTTCTAGTGATTGCTCTTTCCTTACTTGGATTAGGTTGGAATTTTGGTTTAATAAGTGGGACTGCTCTGATTGTTGATTCAACTGAAACTTCAACTCGGGCTAAAACTCAAGGTAAAGTGGATGTTTTAATTGCCTTATCAGGGGCTTCGGGCGGAGCCTTATCCGGAATGATTGTGGCTGGTTCAAGTTATACAACATTATCATTTATTGGAGGGTTATTATCTTTATTATTGATTCCAGTGGTTATCTGGTCCCGGGGAAGTAAAAAAAGGAATTTGAACTAACAGATGCTTTAGCACAATAGGCGAAATAAAAAAGTCATTTCCTAACCTATAGGAAATGGCTTTTTTTGCTAGGAATTGCTTATCATACAAAATGCCGTAGGTTTGGGTGATGCCCCTTCGATGATAAAGGCTCTTTTCGTAAAGATTGTTGTTTTTAAAACTAAACTATTTAAGGTTGATTGCAGCGCAGGTGCGAGACTCCTGCGGGAGCACCGCGGAAAGCGTGCATCTGGAGGGGAAATCAACCACACCGCTTTACTTGGTAAATAGGAACAAAGAATGCGAAAACAGCCATGATAAAAAAGGTAAAGCATGTTTTAAAAGTTTGGTCAAAACATGATTTTATATATTTAATTGAATTGTCCATGGCGAGAGTGAATTCATCGATGAATTATTTGGAGTAGCTTAAGCTTATATTCAATTGATGATCCTAACGTGTCATAACTTCACTAGAACCCAATTACCTAACAATTTGGGTGAATTGTCTGATACAAAAGTTTTTTTCCCACATAGTTTAATAAAAAGTATGACTACTCCAGCGGTGTTTGACTAATCACGGATATTTAATAAAGAACAGTATTCAACATTAGAGTATAAAACTATGCTTGTATATGAGATTGGAACATAATGAATCTGTCGTGACCTTACCCTTATTTTGGCGGAAAATACTTTTAAATATATTACAGGAGGGGTTTTCATGGAGAACGCAATAATTGTGCCTTGGGAAGAAGATGAACTTACTCATGAGTTTTTTGTTCCTGAATATATTGAAAAAATGGCACTGGAAGTTCTTGAACATTACGGTTTCTCCGTTCAGAACATGCATGTTGTTACAACAAAACCAGATAAAGGCGGCTCTATATGGAAAATGGAAACAAGTTCAGGGCCGAAGAGTTTAAAGCTTTTGCACAGAAGACCTACAAGAAGTAAATTTAGCTTGGGAGCTCAAGAATATTTAGTCAATGTTAAGGAAGCAAGAGTACCGCCTATCGTGAAAACCAAAGATGGAAATGATTATGTTGAGGCTGGAGGGAAGTTATGGTTTGTCGCTGAGTGGATCGAAACATTGGCACCTGTAACAAAAGATTTGGAAGGAGCCAAACACCTTTGTAATGCTCTCGGCGAATTCCACCTTTTAAGCAAAGGGTATGTTCCGCCTCGACAAGCTGAAGTTGCATCCAGATTATATAAATGGCCAGCGACTTATGAAAAAGTCATTAACAAAATGGATTGGTTTCGAAACATTGCCAATGCATATGAAGAAATGCCTGCAAGCCCCCACTTGCTGAATGTTTTAGATCAATTCGAAGAACAAGCAAAAAGAAGCTTGGAAAAATTAAATGAATCAAGCTATTTAGAGTTAGCACAACAAGGAAATGAATATTGGGGATTAGTGCATCAAGATTATGGCTGGTCAAATGGTCAAATGGGAGCTAATGGAATGTGGATTATTGACCTTGACGGTGTTGCTTATGACCTTCCCATTCGCGATTTGAGAAAACTGATTACCGGCACAATGGCAGATTTATATAGATGGGATGCAACTTGGGTAAGAGAAATGATCAAGTCCTATCACGAGGCAAATCCAATTTCATCGCAACTGTATGATCTCTTAATGATCGATTTATCTGGTCCAAATGAATTTTACAAGAATGTTAAAGAAGTAGTATATGAACCTGAACTATTTCTAAATGATCAAACAACAGCCATGATTCAAACAATTGTTGATACCGATCAGACAAAATGGCCAGTTTTAGAAGAAATTAAAGATGATTGGAAGGGAATAGAACAAACATGAAAATTTTAATGATTTGTACCGAAAAGCTTCCGGTTCCTCCAGTACTAGGTGGTGCCATCCAAACCTATATATCAGGCACCCTGCCATATTTAAGTAAAGTCCATGATATTACGGTTTTGGGAATTAATGACCCATCACTCCCTGATCAAGAAACGATTGATGGAAACCGTTATGTACGTGTACCAGGAAAAATATTCGAAGTATATCGAGAAGAGGTTATTAGCTATCTTCAAGCAAATCATTTCGATCTAATTCATATATTCAATCGACCTCGACTAGTCCTTCCTGTCCGAAAAGCGGCACCTAATTCAAAAATTATCCTCAGCATGCATAATGATATGTTTAATCCAGAGAAAATCAATCCCGAAGAAGCAAAAGCGGCCATTGAAGAAGTTACAAATATTGTTACTGTCAGTGATTATATAGGCAATGTCATCAAAGACTTATATCCACAAGCTTCATCAAAGATTCGCACAATCTATTCTGGTGTAGACACCAACCGATTTCTACCCGGCAGTCACTCGAAAATGCAAGGAATTCGTAATGAATTACGAAAAGCAAACGGTCTTGAAAACAAAACGGTCTTATTATTTGCAGGAAGACTATCCAATAATAAAGGCGTCGATAGGCTAATCCGGGCATTACCTGAGCTTTCAAGTAAATTTAAGGATTTAGCTTTAGTGATTGTCGGAAGTAAATGGTTCAGCCAAAATGATGTAACTGATTATGTAGCTTATGTAAGAGCATTGGCAAAAAAGCTGCCTATCCCAGTTGTTTCAACTGGTTTTGTCGCGCCTAGTGAAATACAAAATTGGTTTGCTGCCGCTGATTTATTCGTGTGTACATCAATATGGCAAGAACCGCTTGCACGTGTCCATTATGAAGCAATGGGTGCAGGGCTTCCAATCGTAACAACGGCAAGAGGCGGAAATCCAGAGGTCATTCGTATAAGAGAGAATGGGCTTGTAGTAGAGAATCCAGAAGATCCTGGATGTTTTACAGAAAAGATTACAGAAATTCTATCAAACAGATCACTAATGGAAAAAATGGGCGAACGAGGCAGGGAACTTGCCCTTGCTTTATATCAATGGGATCGAGTTGGATCTGAGATACTTGAAGTTTGGAAACAATGACTGTTTAGACCAATCAAGAGTTATATGAACATGGATTACACTATATTGGAGTTGCTTTTACTAAAAAAGACTTGTCACTGGTGCTGCAGGGATCACATTTATGTGAATAATTTCTAAAGGATGTGAAAAACGAAGTGATTGGCGAGGATACATTTGCAGGACCTGCCCCTATTCCCCCTATTTGCTAAGCAAGTTAACCTTAAAGCTCTCCAGAACCACCCCAAGTTTCAATTTTATGCAACAAATTGGTCAATGACACTCCTCCTGAAAAGCAATCTTACGAAAATCAGCCTTTATAAAAAAGCGGTTTTACGGTTTAAGGAAAAAACATTGTGCCTCACTTCGGAAAATTGTCGTAATAAACAGGATGGTCCTTGTTTAACTATTGGGGTGCGTGCTTTAGCTGAAGAACGGGGCTGACATTAATGCAGCTCTTTCTTTATGTAACTAAAGGTTCAGGTTAGCTTAACCTGGACCAAAAATATTATTGAAGCGTAATTAGATTTTGTGCCCTTAATAAACTTACAACTACTTCTTCATACAAACGATAGATTGAGCACTTTCTTCCATCTATTTAAACTGATAGAGAAGTCCTCCTTGTTTGATGCTGGGTCAATGCGTTGACACTCATACATCATACAAGAGGGCTCTTTTTCTTTCCGAAGATAATGCCGAAAATAATACTTATCATCATATGAATGATCCAGGCATTTAGTAAGCTGCTGCTCGCCATCATCCCTCAATCATGGCTATCTTACCCATCATTTGCATGATCATTCCAAAGATAATTTCACCAATGATGCCACCTATGATTCCAGTTTTAATTGCTTTATTAACCGGAAATTGCACGTTGATCACTCCTTTTTCTTTTGCATTGTTATCGTACCAGAGTGAAAAAAACAATTCTATAATGCTAATTACAAAAATCAGAATTGGACAATTTCCTATTCTTTATTGAATTCAAATTAGTTGTTAGTTAAGTTCAAAAATTAAATGGCTAATAAATAAGAGCAAGCATATAGCTTGCTCTTTCCGTAAAAATAGATTTATTTAGACTTTAGATTCTTGCCTATATATTGAACAATCTTTCTAAGCTCTGTCGATGTTGGACGACCAAATGGACTGGTTTGTTTCTGTTGATATAGTAGTTGTCCATTTTCATCCACAAGAAAATAAGCAGGTTCTCCATGAGTACCATGATCTTCATAAGGTGCATCATCACCGTGATAGAAAACATCGTAAGCTTTTAAAGCAACCAGGAATTCATCTGATAAAATCGGGAACGATAAGCTGTTCTCCAATGCCATATTCCTTAAGTTTTCTAATTTGTCCGTAGACAAAGTAATAAGATGTACATTTTTCCCTTCAAAGAAACCTTTGCTCTCTTCAAGCTCCTTCAGATCATGGACACAAACAGGGCACCAGGCGCCTCTAAAAAAAATAATTAATTTCCAGCCCTTATGTTCTTTAAGATCGGCTTCTAAAGAGAATTCCTGTCCTGAAATTTCAGGAAGTATAAAGTTTGGAACCTTTTCACTTAATTTAAAAGTAGTCATTTTGTCTCCTCCTTTTAATAAATGGATAGTGTATATATTTTCAAATGCTAAGTTACACACATTATATTATCTTAATTAGCAATTAAAATATGTAAGCTTCATTACATTGCTTGGAAATATCAAAAATCACAAGAACTCCAACCATTCACAATAGTTAATGGGGTACATCCCCATCAACTTAAGAAAGATAAACGCCCCCAAAACGAAAAAAAATGAGCTGACTTCTCATAGTATATATCTATAGAGAAAGAAAATTTTCGTTTAGGGGGTACTTCAAAACCTTAGCTTGATGGCGATGTGGAGTACCCCTTAACGTTGTATCCGCATTTTCCTGACGCTACCCCTAGTAGCGGTAATGCTTCCAAAATAAGATTTAACTAAGTTTGTCGTTTACTTTAAAGCTGTTAATAAAAAACAACGGATTATTTCATTCTGGTGATATTATTCGTATGACTTGGGAATGATAACCGTCATTGATTTCGAGGGAGTATATTCCCCTTTTGATATTAGGGGAGAAATTAGCCGCAATATATCAATAGTTGTTTTGATCCTTAATAAACAGGGAACAAGTTGGATTAAAGTGGATAAGGAGATGAGTCTATGTTTCATTACACCGTAGAAACGAATCAATCAATCGAAGAATCAATGGCAGTCTTAGAGGAAAAATTAAAAGAGGAAAAATTCGGTGTGCTTTGGCATTTTGATATCAAAGAAACTTTACAAAATAAAGGGTTTGAATTTGATCAACCCTATCATGTATTGGAAGTTTGTAACCCAAAAGAAGCGCAACGGGTATTATCAGAAAATCAAATGGTTGGCTATTTCTTGCCGTGTAAAATTGTTGTTTATGAAGATGGAGGCAAGACGAAAATAGGCATGCCGAGACCAACATCTTTAATTGAAATGGTCAGCGATTCCTCTATTAAAGGATTTGCCCAGGATATTGAAGACCGTTTAATTGCGTGTATCGACCGGGTCGTGCAATAGCATAGTGTGGCAAGAGCTGAACCCTTGGACGAGGATGGTATACTCTGTCTCAAGGGTCTTTTTTCATATATGATGTTTATTCCATCGCCTGAACAAGTTCCTCTACTCTCGGAGTTATCAAATAGAAGAAGGAAAATGGACAATTCCCGAGGTAATTGGTCATTTCATACCTTGGGATGAGTTTGTTATGAAGTTAATCGTACTGGCGAAGACGAAACTGTCCGTTTTTGGGATACAGAAAGCATGATCATAAAAAATGATGTACCCCTTAAACTATCAGCGATACTTACCTTTGAATGAGATTTACAAAGCATGGAATTAATATCCCCTCATTTCAACATCGATTACATATTATGAGAACTTAATTTACAACATACACGGCACTCATGTTCAATTAAAGGTTGAGTTAGTTCATTCATTAAGGAACAGGAAAATGAAAAAACTTTGTCGTTTTATGATTCCCCCAAACCCTGTGTAACAAGGAGGAGTTTAATTTCCAAATTTTCAAAGGTATCCTACTGATAATGTTCTGAAATAATAAGAAAAAATGCGGGAGATACCAAATGAAAAACCATAAATTTTATCAAGTGATTATCACTATTTTTATACTTGTCTTAATGGTCGATCACCCGGCCCATGCAACGGAATGGGAAGATGAAGAAGGACCAATAAGCTTTAAAATTGAGATGTTGCCTTGGGAAATCGTGAACAACATTATTCCTAATAAAACTATTTTCACCATTATTGATATTGAAACGGGTTTATCATTCAAGGTTCAGCGAAGAGCAGGCAGCCATCATGCCGATGTACAGCCACTAACCAAAGAAGATACTCAAATCATGAAGAAAATTTATAATAATAAATGGAGTTGGAATAGAAGAGCCATTATTGTATTAATCAATAATCAAATGATTGCTGCATCCATGCACGGAATGCCACATGGTGCCGGTGCTCTTCAAAACGGCTTTTCAGGTCATTTCTGTGTTCATTTCTCTGGAAGCATTACGCATCGTTTGAAAAACGAAGATCTTTCACATAAATTAATGGTATTGAAAGCGGCTGGTAAGCTTGACGATTATATACAAACGGTAAGTCCTTATGAACTTATACGTATTTTTACCATTGCCGTTAACCAAGGAAATCATAAATTATTAGCAATGACCTTATCAAATCCGGGACATCCTAAAACTGTCAATAAACTTGTTGAAGATATTACATATTTTGGAGTGGTTGAGCCTTTAAGACAACCGCCGGAACAACTAAATGGGCTATTTCTCGTGGATGTACCCGTTCAAGTAGCTATTAATAAGAAGAGAGAAGGCAAAGAAAAAAAGGTAATGCATTTTATGATCCGAAGGGAAAGTTTGACTGATCGCTGGTTCATTGATCAAGATTCGCTCCATGAAGACTTAAAATAAAGGGATACATGCAATGATTAATCCTAACTATATTAGTGTGGGGGGCATTCAAATGAGATTAACATGGATTGCCGGAATTTTACTATTCGTTCAACAAGTGAATATCTCTGAAAGCTTATCGGTAACTCAACACGGGCAAACGATTGCCACTGTCAACCGTGCTGATGTTACTATGCCCTCACTAAATGTTCCTATGATGGACTTGGATAAATACAATCGGTTTATCGAAAAACTAGATCGCCAAGTGTACCAAAAACCTGTAAATGCCACTATCGATAAATATGGTAATATGCTGCCTGGGCGGGTAGGTTATAAGCTGTACCATCAGGCGTTTAATGAGCAATTTTATTCCTTTTTGTATAGTAGTAAAGCATACAAAGTGGAAGTGCCTTTACTTGCCATTTATCCAAAAGTTGACATCGAATTGCTTGCTCAGATACGTGTGAAAAAAATAGGTGAATATAGAACCTATTTTAATCAGAACAATAAAAATCGTTCAAATAATGTCTTGCTTGCAACAAAAGCGATTAATAATTATGTCGTGTTTCCAGGAGAAACGTTTTCTTTTAACCAAGTCGTTGGCAAGAGGACAGGAGACAAAGGATATATGCTCGCTCGGGTTATAGTCGAAGGAGAGTTTTCTGAAGGGATCGGTGGAGGGATCTGTCAGGTATCATCCACCCTTTTTAACGCTATAGACAATGCAGGATTGCAAACTATTCAACGCTATTCCCATTCTAGGAGCGTTCCTTATGTTCCATCTGGCCGGGATGCTACAGTAAGCTGGGATGGTCCTGATTTTAGCTTTAAAAACAAGTACAATCAACCTATCCTCCTACGAGCTACAACACAAGGAGGAATTGTGAGCGTCGCAGTGTATTCTTCAGATATGATTAATTATGAGGCCCGAAAAGTTCCCAACGCTTCAAAACACATATCAAAAGAAATTTCGGTGTGATTAATAAGTAAACGCAAGCACGTTCTGTCGTAGACAATCCCCACTAAAAGAAAGATGCTGCCCCATTAATACAATCTTCCATTAGAGGAAAACTGTTCGTAAAAGTACACTTTTACGAGCTTTTTACTGTTGAACATGCTTTTGATTAGTTGAATAAGAGATATGTTAAAAGTTTAACTACTGTTACTAATTTATGGTACTTAATATTGACCTTTGGCTACGAGGCGGATGGGTGATGGATTTTCTTCTTGGAAAGATCACTCGGTCACATTCTGATATTGATTTAGTTACTTGGATATAGCATCATGAGCATTTGGAACAGGCGCTTGTTAATGATGGTTTTCAACTAAAGCCAGTCAGCGAGTTTCAAACCGATTTCCTCAAGAACAATGTCAATGTGAGTTTTGTATTTGTTAGGTATTCGGATAATGGCGATATAGTCGCTAACGGATTTCCAGAATGGGTATGGAGGAAAGATGCCTTGCCAATGAGACCTTATAATTTACGAGGTATATCAATGAATGTTTTAAACCCATACCAATTACTTGAAGAAAAAAAAGTTTACGAACAAGGAACAGGAAGGACACTTCGTCCAAAGGATCTTAAAAGCATGGAAATTATTCAAAAGATCATTGATGTAAATAGGTAGAAGTTAAATAAGGTTCTTATTGAGCTAACTAATGGAGGTTGCTGGGGCAGCCTTTTTATTATGGAACTAACTGGGCAGGATATTTGAACAAATATATCAAACTATAAGAATAAGGGGGAGATGAATGAAAATGAATGACGAAAAAATCAACTCGGCCAGTGGAGTAGTAATAGCTGTTAGTAAAAGTGATAAACACACATTCAGTAAGGAAAATTGCAATAGTATAAAGCTGTTGAAAGGTTTGGGCGTTGAAGGAGATGCCCATTTAGGTAAAACCGTAAAGCATCGTTCACGTGTAGCGGCTAACCCAAATCAACCTAACCTGCGGCAAGTTCACCTAATACACTCAGAATTATTAGATGAATTGAAAGAT
This sequence comes from Peribacillus sp. NPDC056705, assembly GCF_043656335.1. Classification (NCBI taxonomy): domain Bacteria; kingdom Bacillati; phylum Bacillota; class Bacilli; order Caryophanales; family Bacillaceae; genus Peribacillus; species Peribacillus sp. NPDC056705. The sequence goes on from NZ_JBHTYI010000014.1 coordinate 87,636, forward strand.
AGGTTTAATGTTAAAGCTGGTCAAATGGGTGAAAATATCACCACAAAAGGTATCGATCTGCTTGAATTACCGAAGGACTCGTTACTATATATTGGGGAAACAGCGGTTATTAAAGTAACAGGCTTACGAAATCCATGTGCCCAAATCGATCAATTTAAATCAGGACTGATGAATGCTGTCTTAGACCGGGATAAGCATGGGAACTTGATACGTAAAGCAGGAATAATGAGCATAGTTTTGGAAAGCGGTGAGGTTCACCCAGGGGACGTGGTTAGAATTCAATTACCTCCTTTACCTCATACACCTCTTGAAAGGGTATGAGGTTTTCAAAAGAGCCGTTTTTATTTTCAGTAAAACAAAACAAACTTAACTGGTTGCTATATTTCTACTAGGGGGTTGCTGAGGCAGCCTTTTTCTTATGTATTGATGAAATTAATCATTTTTAAAGAAAGTAAGCGGCAATAAAATTCTACAAGGAACCCGCTTGAATAATAGGTAAATTATGGTATTGTTAAATTGGAGGTGATTACTTGAGGAAATGTTTTCTTTTTATTAGCCTATTTATTGTTTTATCCTTTTTATCAGCCTGTTCATCAAATCCTTCTATAGAACTAGTAGATGCGAATGTTGATATTGTTAAAGATAAGAGTTTACTTGGTTCAATTGGGATAACTGAAGGAGAAAGAAAGGGAGATGAGCTGGTCCCGACAGCTTTATTTTATAAATTCTCCATTAAAAATACAGGTAATAAAACAGCTGGTATTGAAGAAGTTGATAAAGGAATTGAACTTAAGATTGAGCCTAAAGACAAACTGAGAGCGGTGTCAGAAGACGTGATAGGCTTCAATATTTATGATCCCGAAGAGTATAACGGGAGTGGTGTAGGGTTCGGTCATTCCTTTTTATCAGTTCTTAAGCCTGACGAAAAGGGTGAGTATACTCTTAACTACGATTTAGGTGTAAGTGAAGAAAATTCCCAAGTTCCACTACTTGTACCTTCAAAAGATAAATTAGATGAACTTAAGAAGCATGCATTGGATGCTTTTTTAGTTGTAACAATTGAAAATCAAGAAATAGCAAGATTTGACCTGAATAAACTTAAAAACTAACGTTAGCTAAAAATTGGAGCTGTCATTAAGATAGCTTTTTCTTTATGCGGCAAAAGGGCAAGTATAACTTAATTTACTGTTGAAATGGAGGATTATAATGGGCCAAGTAAAAGGGAAAATTGCCATTATTACGGGAGTAAGCCGGCTTAAGGGGATTGGGGCTGCTATTTGTAAGGAGTTAGCTGAAGCGGGTTACGATATATTTTTTACTTATTGGACGGCATATGATAAAAAAATGCCTTGGAGTATTGAATCAGATGAGCCCATGAAATTAAAAGAAGAATTAATAAAAAAGGGGGTTAAGGTATCATGTATGGAGTTGGATTTAACTTTATATGATGCACCTGAACAACTTATAAATGAAGTTTCTGAACAACTTGGTTATCCTGATATCTTGATTAATAACGCAGCATACTCAACTAACAATGATTTTTCAAATTTGACTGCCGAAGAATTAGATAAACATTACATGGTAAATGTTCGTGCAACGACACTATTAAGCAGTAAATTTGCTCAAAGGTTTGATAAGAAATCAGGCGGAAGAATTATCAACATTACATCAGGTCAGTCAAAAGGACCGATGCCTGGCGAATTAGCTTATGCAACAACAAAAGGAGCAGTTGATGCTCTAACCATCACTTTGTCGGCTGAACTCGCCCCTTTAGGAATAACGGTTAATGCAATAAATCCAGGTCCAACTGATACAGGTTGGATGACAGAGGAAATACAAAGTAAATTAAAACCGATGTTTCCTTTCGGCAGAATAGGAAAACCGGGGGATGTTGCAAAAACTATTAAGTTTTTAGTGAGCGTTGAAGCAGATTGGATTACAGGGCAGGTTATACATGCAGAAGGTGGATTTAAAAGGTAAATTAAACTAAATCTTCTTTGTTCAGATATCTTCAATAAAAAAAGGTTGCTGTGGCAGCCTTTTTATGTAACTTTTGTTATAGGATAATGGTGATATATTTGATGGGCAAAATATTAGGTGGAAAACTCCGAAAAGAAGGAAGTGCTAAGCGATGAATTTAGAGATGGTTATGCAGGAACTTGAAGCCCTTGGCAAGGAACGAACTAAAAAAATATACATATCCAATGGTGCGCATGAGCCGCTTTTTGGCGTGGCTACAGGCGCTATGAAACCAATCGCAAAGAAAATAAAAATAAGTCAACATTTAGCTGAAGAGCTTTATTCGACGGGGAACTACGATGCTATGTACTTTGCAGGCATTATTGCAGATCCAAAAGCCATGACTGAGTCGGATTATGATCGTTGGATGGATGCTGCGTATTTTTATATGCTGTCCGATTTTGTAGTGGCCGTAACTTTAGCAGAGTCGGATATTGCACAAGAAGTTGCTGATAAATGGATCGCAAGCGGTGAAGAGCTGAGAATGTCGGCGGGCTGGAGTTGCTACTGCTGGCTTTTAGGGAATCGGCTTGACGTTGAATTTTCAGAAAGCAAGATTTCCAATATGCTTGATAGTGTGAAGAATACGATTCACGATTCGCCAGAACGAACGAAATCCGCCATGAATAATTTTCTATACACCGTGGGGATTTCATATTTGCCGCTCCATGAAAAGGCAGTCGAGACTGCAAAGGCAATAGGAATAGTGGAAGTCAAACGGGACAAGAAAAAAAACAGTTTGCTAAATGCTTACGAAAGTATTCAAAAAGAAGTCGATAAAGGAAGGCTTGGTTTTAAACGCAAATATGTAAGATGTTAAAAAATTAGCCTCGCAATATGAATCAACTATCGTGAAAAGGTTATTACCTTCTCGATGATTTTGATTGGATACATGAAAATATCCTTCTTAAACTAATGTGTGCTTTATTTCAATAAGGAAGGTTGCCGAGGCAGCCTTTCTCTATAGGTTTAATAGAAGTTCAAGGGAGAAGAAAATGACACAATCATTGATTTTTGATATGGATGGTACATTATTTCAAACAGATAAAATTTTAGAAATATCCCTTCAAGAAACATTTGATCATTTGAGGAATTTGAGTTTATGGGAGCAAAAAACGCCCATTGAAAAATATCGAGAAATTATGGGAGTACCTTTACCAGTTGTATGGGAAACCTTATTACCTGAACATTCGAGCGAAACCAGACAACAAGCAAATGAATTATTCCACGAGAAATTAATTACTAATATTAATGTAGGCAATGGTGCTTTATATCCGTATGTAAAGGGAATTTTTGGCCATTTAAAAGATAATGATTGTGCAATATACATAGCAAGCAATGGGCAAATAGAATATTTAAATGCAATCGTAAAGTATTATCATTTAGATAATTGGGTTACGGAAACATTTAGTATACAACACATACAATCTCAAAATAAATCAGATTTAGTACATACAATAGTGAACAAATATAATGTTGAAAAAGGTGCTGTAATTGGTGATCGCTTATCAGATATTAAAGCAGCAAAAGATAATGGTTTAGTAGCGATAGGGTGTAATTTTGATTTTGCTCAAGAAAATGAGCTTGCGCAAGCAGATATCATCATTAACAGCTTAGTTGAATTGAAATCAGTTTTAGAAAAATTAAATGACAAAAGCAATGGGGGAAATAGGCAATAAGGTGAGTTGGTGAAGTTTTTTCTGTTTGCAACAATTGGGGCAGGATAGTTTAAGAAGATACATCCATCTGTATTATTGAGTGCCAGCGCATGTTATAATGAATGACTTAAGATAATTACTGTTTTTGGACGGATGCCAAGTAAAGCCTCCGCATAGCGATAAAATATGGAGGTGTAAGAGATTGAATAAACAATGGACGATTGGCAAAATTAAAGAATTTGTTGAGAACAATTCGGAAAGTAAGTTGCTAACGACGGAATATCACGGTTTTTCTCAAAAGTTACTATTTAAATGTATATGTGGTAGCAATTTTGAAAAAACGTTTACGAAGTTTAAGAATAATAAACAACGTAAATGTGAAGTGTGCCAACCGCCTAAAGCTGCACGATAACATAGTGAATAATCGAAGTGCTGATTTCTTTATGAAGTTGGCACTGTTTTTATTTAAGGGGACTAAATGTGGATTTCCTGAAGGGGAGGTCTGGACGATTATTCCCTCTTAAACTAGTGGGTGCGTTAGCTTTAAAAATGGGGTGTCATAAGGCAGCTTTTTTTTATGCAACTAAAGTCTCAGGAAGGTTGGGATTAATGGTATAATAAAAGATAGTGTGTGGAAAGTTTTTCTAATAGTGGTTTTAAAGATGACGGGATTTACCTAATAGTGAGGTGCGGAATGCGAAGTTCGAAAAATAGAAAAAAAAGATCGGAAAAAATATTAAAGACCCTAAAGGTACCAATAAATAAACATTTACCCTTAACGGAAAATGAAGAAGAAGTTTCTCTTAGAACAAAAGAAGAGATCATTAACAGAATTATTCCATTAGCGATAGTCTCAGCGAAAGCTATGGAGGCTCCGTTAGAAAAAATTGAGGAATTTATTGAAAGATATGATGCTAACGAATTATTCACAGAAGAAGAAAAAAAGTTTTTAATGAAAAAACATCTGAATCAGAACGAGCTGATCCAGTACTCTTGGAAGTTGGAATGTATTTGGCTTCTGCTTTGGTCTGTAAATCTAATATCCGATATAGATGTTCCAGCCGATACGTGTAATGCTGAATATGTTTTTGAGACGGTTTTTCTTCATTCTAAAAAAGAGTTGCTTGATAAATCCTCTATAAAACCATCCAGTGATATATTAGATAGCCTTGATTTTATTTATAGAGCACATTGGGCGGTACGAGAAGCCCAAATAAATCATTTGGAAGTTCCATCATCTCTAGATGAAGGCGTTGTATATGAAAGACACTACACTCTTAATTGGCTAGTAAATTATATGGATCAAGAATGGGAAGAAATAAGTACAGATACATAAAAGCGCGAATACTTTCATGCTCCCTTATCAGGGGTAAATGTGAAGTTATCCACTTATTTTAACAGGTGATTGCTTCAAACAAGGAAGGCTGCTGAGGCGGCCTTTTTCTTATGGCACTAACAAGGCAGGTTAGCTGGATAAGGGACGAATTACCAGTACAAAAGTTTTCAAATTTTGAGATAATCAATAAGCACCAATGTAATAGGTGTATTAGATGCAATTGTATGCATGAAATGAAGTGAGCATTTCATGGGGAATGTATTACTAGGGCTGACAATCGGAAAATTCATTGCAGCCTATATAAGGCAATACACAGATTATAAATAAATTGTAGGTTCCATAAAATACATAGTTAAATAATTTAATCTTATTGAACTAAAGGTCGGTTCAGTTGAAGAGAGGGTTGCGACGAGAGCTCATTTTTCACGTAAAAGAACAGACATGTTATAGTATAGGAGAATCGGATTTTATTTTATCTGAGGTAATCTTAATCATCAAAGGAGTTTATTCATAATGCATGTGCTACAAAAAACACAAAAAATAGTTCGCTATCAGAATCAACAGGGCAATATACATTACGGTATTGTTGAGGATGAAAAGATATTACAACTGTCTAGCAGTTTTGCTGAACTTGTCAACAAGGAAATAAAGTATGACGGGGTAGAGTTGAAATATAGTGACATAAAAATTCTGGAACCTGTAAAACCTTCGAAAGTTGTTAACTTCGGCTGGACATATGCAGGTCATGCAAAGGAAACAGGGGGAGAGGCGAACCTTGTAGAACCATTTCTATTCTTAAAGCCGTTATCTTCGCTTATTGCAGACAAGGAGAAAATTATCCTTCCGCCAAACGAGCTATCCAACCAAGTTGAACTTGAAGGGGAAGTAGCCTTGGTGATTGGAAAGCGCGGAAAAAACATCAAAGAAGAAGATGCGCTTGATTATGTGTTCGGTTGCACGATATTTAATGACGTCACAGCAAGAGATCTTACAAAAAAAGATCCACAGTTTACGCGGGGCAAAGGATTTGATACGTTCGGACCTTTGGGACCGTGCATCGTTACCGGGGTAGATCCCACTAATTTGCGGATTGTGACCACTTTAAACGGCCGCGTTGTCCAGGACGGAAACACCAATGAAATGTCTCTAAGCATTCCGTTTCTAATCAGCTGGCTTTCACAGGTAATGACACTGGAGCCAGGTGACATTTTGGCCACGGGTTCACCATCTGGCAGCTGCCCGATCAAGTCGGGGGATGAGGTCGTTGTTGAAGTCGAGAACATCGGTCGATTAACTAATGATGTTCAGTAAGATGTGCCAGCATTCTTCATAACCACCACAAATGCTTATAGTTAGTAAAGATCGGAGCTGTCTTTTAAGGCAGCTCTTTTTCTTATGGAACTAAAGGGGCAGGGTAGTTTGAATATGTAATAGGGTAGTTATGGATAATTAAAAGGGGAAAGATATATAAGTGGAGAATGAGTTTATTTAAGTGATTAAAGGAGGCGAACAGTGTGAATAAAAAATTATTAAGGGTAGGAACTACCTATATCCCAGTTTCAAATGTAGAACTTTCTTCTGAATGGTATGTAAACAAATTGGGGGCAGAGTTAAGCTATAAAGACGAAGACAAAGCAATTCTTAATTTTGCGAACCAAAGTATTTTCCTTGTTAAATCTAAAGAAAATCAAAGCTCAAATTTCTATGATATTTACGGTGTTGAGCGTTTTTCTATAACTTTTGAAGTTAATGGAATAAATGCTTTAGAAGCTATACATAGAGATTTTAGCCAAAAACAGATTAGAGTTAGTGCAATTGAAAGTAGAGGACATTCTGGGGAAAATTTTATTTTCTTCGATTTAGATGGTAATAAATTTGATGTATGGAGTGAATTAAGTCCAATCTTCAAAGAAAAATACCTTATCTCGCAATAGAGAAGAATGTTTTCTGGTTGAACTAACTGGTGCGTAGTTAATGAAGAAACTTGTGCATACTTATATCGTGAATGTCATGCGGAGGCATGCTGATTGAAATGTAACAATATTTTCTCTTGAATCATTTTTGGTATAATATTTGGGCAGGTGAGAAGAATAATTTGAAGTCTGGCTATATGCATGTTTCTTTGACCAAAATTTAAAAGAAAAAATTTGAAGAATGGCTTAGTTTTTGGTGAAATGTGGATTCCCGTTGTTAGGAAATAAAGAGTGAAAAGGAGAGATGTTAATGTCCTATATAGTTGATTTTAAAAATGTGTCTACGGTTGGTTTAGAGTCTTCACCTGTAGTAGAAACGCTTGCTGGTTTACGTGCTAATGAAGCCCGGTATTTTATGAACAAATACAAGCATGAATTTACGGTTGTAGCAGCTAGCGAAAGCCAGGAGACCCTTGATTATGTGAACCGAATTTTGAAAGAAGAACGTGATATTGAGTTTGCGGCCAAACCTTTAGAAACTTCGCGTTTTCAATTGGAAAATATCAAATTTGCCTACGTCTTTTATGAGGATGGTCTTGAGGTCAATGTCATGTATACGGTTGATGGCTCTAAGAAGCGGGCCGTTGGTTTTAAGCTTTCTGAGGGGATGGAGGTACCAAAGGAGTTAGAGGAGAAGTTTAAGTTTGCTAGGCAGAAGTCCAAACTAGCTGGAACAATTCGGGGCTCGTTTTTTGTAATTAAAGGAGAATACTAAAGGTAGGCCAGATTGTTGAATAACTTGCAGTAGGAAAATTAGAATATATAAATTTTAGATAATAATGAGTACAACCTCCCGATCATAGGGAGATTGGGAGGTAAGTCTGGTATTAGCCGAAATATTATTTTTTTACAGCGTGGATGTAATGAATCGTTTCGAATGCAGACAAATAGTCTGTACGATTACGAAAGAATTCATTATTAATAGTAACAGGTGATAAATGTTCATAAATGAGTAAACCTGAGTTTTCTAACATTTTCTCCGTTTCATCATAAGTAAAACATGATTTCATTGACTCACCACTAGCTGAAGCCATTTGAACCATATTTTGAACTCGATTAGACATTCCTTTTTCTTCAAAAAGTTTGTCGTCTGCATAATCAAAAACGATAGAACTTCCTGAGGGAACTTTGGTAAATAATTTATTAATCAAGTTGGCATTTTCCTCTTTTGTTAAATAATAAGAAACACCTAAAAGACTATACAAAGTTTTTTCATTAGGCATAAAACCTTCTTCAACAAGATTTTGAACAGTGAATTCTTTGGTGAAATCCATTGAAACAAAATGAAGATTATCCGGAATTTGATAATCAGCATTTGCTAACCTTATCTTTTTAAAGTCTTGTGTGGCTGGGTAATCAACTTCAAATATCTCTATACTGTCGTTTAATTCTGGGTGTCGGAAACAAAAGGTATCTAATCCAGCTCCTAGAATGACATACTGTTTAACGCCTAGCAACATTTCGTGAAATAATACATTTTCGCAATAGGCAGCACGTGCCAAAGGCGTTGGAGAAAGTTGAACTTGTGTAATCCATTTTAAAATTTCATCTGGATGATCTTGAAATTTCCTTGCAATTTTATTATTAAAGAATTGAATTCCTTTAATCATGTTCTCACTAATATCTCCAAATTCTTCTTGGGTAATTAAATCCATTGCAATAAAATCATCAAAAATTTTGGGTGTGTCATATTTACTGTGGTATGCTCGACCAAATGCTGATATTAAGGAAGTTAAGCTTGATTCATTTTTCTTCATACATTAATCCTCCCATATAACAAAAATAAGATTCCCCTGGCCAGGAGAATCTTATTATAAACATAAATTTTTTAACTGTAAATTATAGCATAAATAAATTTTTTTGTCAATTACTTCGTTTTATAATAACTAATAAATTTCTATATATTATGGTAGAAATTTTATTTTAAGTAATAAAGAATGTTGTTCAAGAATCGCTTTTCTTAATCAACTAATGTGTGGCGTTAGCTGAAGATCGAAGCTGTCTTTAAGGCAGCTTTTTCATATGGAACAATGCTTTATACAAACTTAATCGTATAGAAAAACTCTTCTAAATTTCATGCAAAATAACGGAGGGAGTAGCTAATGAATATTCGTATTTTAAAGGAGTCCGATGCCCATTTATACCAGGAAGTGCGATTGAATGCATTGAAAAATAACCCAGAAGCATTTGGTTCAACATATGAGAGAGAGGTGGGCTTTTCGTTAGAAACGGTAAAGGAACGAATAAAACCAACTAGGGACAAGTACATTGTAGGTGCTTTTGATTATAGAAAATCTTTAGTTGGAATTGTTACTTTTATACGTGAAAACAATATCAAAACCAGACATAAAGGGAATGTTTTTGGGATGTACATAGCTCCAAGCAATCGAGGTCAGGGTTTAGGGAAATCATTAATGAATGAACTTATAAGAAGGGCGAAGAATTCTGATGGATTGGAACAAATCAATTTAACTGTTGTATCTGATAATGACTCCGCAAAGAAACTATATAAGTCTTTAGGATTTGAGGTCTATGGTACAGAACGAAATGCCTTAAAGTATAATGGGCACTATTTTGATGAGGATTTGATGGTTCTAACTATCTGATTATTGAGCTAACGGGTGCTTTAGCTGAACATGAAGAATATTTAGTTTACGCAGCTTGCCCGACTTATATATAATAGATGAAAACCATTAGGAGTTGACTTTATGCTTAATCGGATCAAGAATAAATTGATTTCCGCACAAGAAACGGGAGAAGAAGTAGATAATATCTACGCTATCTTACCCCCTCCAGGAACCATTATCGGAGAGGCAACGGAAGAAGAAATGGAAAAGGCAGCAGAGCTTGAAATTAGACATATGGCTTTCATGAGGTTGCAGGAAATGAATATACAATTTGACGGTGCGTCTTATAAAGAACTATTAAAAGAGTTTCAAGATTTTGAAACCGATTCGAGTAAATTTTGGAGAGATATATCCAGCCGTTTATCCGTTCCGTATGAATGGCCAATCAGAATTGATCATGCAAACAGCCCTATTTATATTGGTGAACACGATTTATATGAAGAAGAAGAGATTGAAGATTGATACTGAAATTTATGCTTGGCAAAGTCGTATAGGTTCATGCATTCATTATTAATGTATTTTAAATCGATTTTTAGAGCGTTATCCATAAGGGTTAACGTTCTTTTTGTTTGCAAAATTAGCTGGATAGTGAAGTAAGTGGATTTTTCCTTACTTTTTTGTTAACGGGTGTTGTTAACTGAAAATCGGAGCTGTCTTTAAGGCAGTTTTTTCTTATGGGACTAAAGGGGCAGGATAGTTGAAGAGTGCAGTTTGGCCTTTGTTCAGCAATTGACCATATTCTTGAATGAAAGAGAAGGGATTATTTGTAAGTGAGTCGAAGTTAATGTCAGAGATGTTATTTAGTTTAGCATTGGGACGTACAGTAAAGAGAAAGAAAATTATAAAGAAAGTGGGAGATCTATTGGATACAAAAGTGATATTGAAGCGATTCGAACAGGTGGCTACGTACTATATTGAAGAGTTAAGTAAATATTCGCTGGATGAGTTTACAAGAAAGCCTTCTGAGGATGAATGGTCATTAGGACAAATGTATAATCATTTAATAAAGAGCACCCTTCATCTTCAATTGAAAGCCATTAAGCAATGTGCTAATGGCACTACTTCCGATGACGGTAAAAAAACAGAAATAGGCGAATCGATTTTCAAAGAAGGAGAGTTTCCTCCAATCAGGTTACAAGGTCCGGATACACCGGATTTCACACCGCCAAACCCTACAGGAAAAGAAGAAGTAAAGAAAGGACTGCTTCAAATCATTGAGGAAATGCAAGAGATAGAGAAAAAGCTCTCTGACATTCCGGCCAGCCAGAAAGTTCAGCACCGGAGAATGGGATATTTAAATGCAGAGGAATATTTTCAACTAATCGAAATGCATTTCCGGCACCACTTACGGCAAAAAGAACGTATCGATCAGTTTCTTTTAAAAGTAAGTAAGTAATCTTTATTGTTGAAGCAGTTATTGACCGTCGGAATATTAGCAGGAGCCCAGTTGAGTAGTTTAAAGAGCGCTTTAATGGAGTAACGAAAAAAGTCCAATTTCTCAATTTTAATGCTGAGAAATTGGGCTTTTTAGTATCGGAATTTCCTTAACATTATAAATCCGTATTCTCCTGATGCTACCCCTTATGGAACTAAAAGGGCAGGATAGTTGTAGAAGGTCTTTATTCTTTATTGTTCAGATAGAGAATAGCATTAGGTAAAGGTTGATTAAAGAAATTTAATATGAGGAGGCCAAAATGGTTGATAATAGTTATAAGAAACAACAGCTGAAAAAAGTTAGAATTTATATTTACATCACGATAGCATTACTTTTTTCAATGATATTTATATTTGTTAGCATGTTATTTTTGTATTTTCCTATGATAGGCATTTTAGACATTGTGTATTTTCCATCAAAACTCGCAATTTTTTCATTCTTAATTTCAATTGTATTTTCTGTTTTAGCCATAAAGAAACTCTTTGGAAAGATATTGTTCATATTAAACATATTTCTAATGCTATTTATGATTTTTTATGGACCATAAATAGATAAAGGCTGTTTTCGCATACTTTGTTGCTATTTACCAAGTAGTGCGGTGTGGTTGATTTCCCCTCCAGATGCTCGCTTTCCGCAGGGCGGGCGGAAGTTTAATAAGGGAGCTGCTTCGGCAGCTCTTTTTCTTGTGGCACTAAAGGGGCAGGATCGTTTAAGTGAAGTAATTTATAGTTTGGTTTTATTATTTGTATAATCTAAGGCTTAAGACCGATATTAATTTAGACTGTAGAGGTATAGTAATAATAATCAATAAATGTTAAAATTTTCTTGGTTTAGCGAATGAGTGTATGGTTCTGTTTCTTGGAGGGAGGGCGACAATTATTAAAAAAGTTTGTATGAAATTTATATTTGCTTTTAGCGTATCTATATTTTTATTCGGATGCAGCATAGAAAAAGAAGACTTGAAAGAAGACCCTGGGCTTGATAAATCCCAAAAGATAGAAGTATCGTCAGAAGAAAATCCGGAATTGGTTTTAAACGTTATAGACAACCAAGAAGATGTAAATGAATTTGTTAATACACTTGAAGTTGATAAATGGAGTATTGTGGATATTCCTTCAAATTCGACTAAAGGGTATATTTATAAGATGTACCAAGAGGATACAGTCAAACTTGGAGAGCCTATTACTGTTAAAAAGGAACTTAAACAAATCGCCACAATTATTACATATAAAGACAGTCCTTATATCGAATTTAAAACCAAGAAACTAAATTTGCATTTTAAAGTTCCAAAAGATGTAGCAGAATACCTATCTAATAACGAAAATTAAAAACATAACCGTACAACAATTTCGTTAACTGGATGAAGAGTACGCAACCAAAAGATGTTTGAAATAGGAATATTTGGTTATTTTTAACTATTTGAATAATTAGTCCATTTTGATATTATAAAAGGGATAAAGATTGGAGGAGGAAATAACATAAAAAGCTTATTTTCAATCTTAAGTACCTTTGTGTTAGTTCTGGTAGGTGGAATGGTATTTAGTACTTCTACTGCTCAAGCAAGTGTTCCTCAGTATTCTTTTCAAACAGAAGATGGAAAATGGGATGGAGAAATTGGAAATCCTAACAAAGGTAGTGACTTAGAGGTGGAACTAGTTTCCCCCATTTATTTAAAGACCGCTTCTGGAAGTGTGTTATTGACTAATTATAGTAACTTATGGGCTCGTCTTTGCAATGCGAGTACTGGAAAGTGCACAGGCTATCATAGTTTAGCAGGTGGAAGTACAGTATTCACAGGTATGAAAATTGGTAAATTTTATGTTGATGTGAAAGATGGATATTCCTCTGGAAAAGTATATGGAAAACTACAAATTATTTTCAAATAACTTTTAATGCTTGCTACTCATTCTCAATGGGTAGCATTTTGTTTGAAAAGTTTCGTAAATAAATTTATATTTAAATATTTTTGTATAATTTACTAGCATTGAATTTTACAACTTCCTTTTTTTCAGATGAAGGGAAGCGTACTGACATCACTAGCACGTTCACCAACGCTACAAAGGGTAAGGCCACAATACTACAAGATACAGGAAATGTTGTTTGTATGACATGAAATATAGTTTGATACTTGGTTATTGAACTAACGGGTGCGTTTGCTGAAGATCTGGGCTGTCTTTAAGGCAGCTTTTTCTTATGGCACTAAGGGGGCAGGTTAGTTCATGAAGGGCAAATGAAAGTTTATGTCGAAATAATTAAGAGGTTTGATTAAATGTAAAAGAGGTATAACAATGACTGTTTCCTTAAATCAAATTTCCACAGATGAAAAGCATATTCTTAAGAATTTATATTCCCTTTATTTACATGACCTTTCGGAGTATACCGAGGGTTTAGACATATCATCAGATGGTTCATTCGAATTTGATTCATTTGAATTGATTTGGAAGAGGGAAGGGTTAACACCATATTTTTTGAAAAAAGATAAGATGATTGTAGGGTTTTTATTACTATTGGAAAGGCCGTTTTTAAATAAGGAATATGATTACAGCATCAATGATATTTTTATTTTGAAAAAATATAGAAGAAAGGGTATGGCCATTGCATTATTAAAGAAATTGTTTAAACAAAAAAAGGGTTGCTACTTTGTTGTTGAATTAGCCAAGAATATTCATGCCGTTATATTTTGGAGAAAGATTTTTAGTGAGCTGAAAATAGATTTTGAAGAAAAAAAGAAAATGATAGATGATGAAGAATGTTTGATGCAATCCTTTCAAATTTAAACTGGATTATTAACTACAAGGGTTGCCGCGGCAGCCTTTTTCTAATGGAATGAACGGGGCAGGTGCTTATAAATTTAACTAGTGTGACGATCCAATGAGGATTCATGCATTTTTTGTCATTAAATTTATAAAATGGTTAAAACTATAATAATGTGACTTGAACTTGTTAAGAGTCATGATACGGTTCCTTTGTCATGCAACCATACAGTTGCTTGTACTTGACAGGCAACCTTTGGGTTGCTTATACTCGATATATGAATTGGGACAAAGACGCTATATTCAAAGCACTTGGAGACTCGACTAGGCGGCTTATATTAGACGAACTATCCGAACGCAACGAACTGACGTTGTATGAACTTACGGTACGTCTCATTATGAAGCACGACATTTCCATTTCGCGACAAGCAATAGCTAAACATCTTTCTGTATTGGAAGATGCAGGGCTCGTAAAATCAAAACGAAAGGGAAAGTATCGAGTAGTTATATTCAACAACGAACCACTTAAAAATTTGCTAAAAGGATGGATCGAGTAATTTTATAAAAACGGAACAAGACTTCTGGCAATCGTGTTGGTCCGTTTTGCTTGCAGCCGGATTGTTAGCACAGCACCATGCGTCACAAATATCAAAGGAGGTAAAACATTATGAAAATCATTGTTACCAGCATATTCGTACAAGACCAAGACAAGGCACTGGAATTTTATTCAGAAAAGCTGGGATTTGTAAAAAAGCAAGACGTTCCAATGGGGAAATTCAGGTGGATCACGCTTGTTTCTCCCGAAGCTCATGACGGTACCGAGCTTTTACTCGAACCGAATGAGCATCCTGCCGCACAGGAGTATCAAAAGAAGATATTTGCAGATGGCATCCCGGCAACAATGTTTGGCGTTGCAGATATTCATGAAGAGTACAAACGATTATTGGAAAACGGCGTGAAGTTTACTATGGAGCCGACAAAAATGGGCGAAGTCACAATAGCTGTCTTCGACGATACATGCGGCAACCTTATTCAGATATCGCAAAAGTAACATCATTGTGTTTTAATCAACAATTAAACAGCTTTATGGTAACCCTGTCCTAATTTTAGGACAGGGTTATACATGTTTAAGAAATTTTTCTCATTCTGCAATGGAAATGTGCCATTGTGGTCATCTAAACTAACGGGTGCGTTAGCTGATTAAGGAACAATAAAAGATCTCAATGGAATTAATAATTGATTCTTATAACTTTATAGTAATTCTGTATTTTACTGAATCATGAAAAAGTGATACAGTATTTGGTATATTTACAAATATTTTTAAATGGGGAGGCTGTCAATGGAAATGTAAATTCAATTTTTAAAGGCCATTTCTACTTTCTCATTCAATAGTCAAATGTGAATGGAATGATCTATTTATTGACAAATTGTGTGATGAGGCTATTAATCTTTCGTTCAGGGAGGACAACGTATGAAAAAGTTTTTTGCTTTTCAAGTATTAATAGCACTGTTTATTGGAGCACTTATCGGACATTTTTTTCCTGTACTTGGCCAATCCTTAAGACCGATTGGAGACGCTTTTATTCATCTTATTAAAATGATTGTTGTGCCTATTGTTTTCACCACTATCGTCATTGGGTCATCAGGCGACGGAAACATGAAAAAAATGGGTTCATTGGGACTTAAAACAATTATTTGGTTTGAATTTATTACCACTCTGATTCTAGGTATAGGTCTTATCCTGGTTAACGTTTTAAAGCCTGGTGCTGGGCTCAATTTATCCCATCTTGCTCAAAAGGATATCACACAATTAAATGAAAGCGTTACCAAGGTTGTCGATTTTAAAACGATGCTTGTTAATATCATACCAAGCAACATTGTTGATGCGATGGCAAAAAGTGATTTATTAGCCGTTATATTCTTCGCTATTTTATTTGGTGCAGCTGCTGGAGCAATTGGCAAAAAGTCAGAACCGGCTATGAAGTTTATGGAATCAGTTGCAAATATCATGTTTAAACTGACACAAATGGTGATGGTAACGGCACCGATTGGTGTACTCGCTCTCATGGCAGCCTCTGTAGGTCAGTATGGCATTGCCCTTTTAATCCCTATGACAAAGTTGATTGGGGTTGTGTATCTTGGGCTTGCTATCGTTATTTTCATTTTATTCCCAATAATTGGTTGGTTCTTGAAGATTTCTTACTTTAAAGTGTTTCGAATGGTATGGGATTTGTTCCTTATCGCTTTTTCTACAACAAGTACGGAAACGATTCTGCCTCAGTTAATGGAACGAATGGAAGCATACGGTTGTTCGAAACGCGTTGTTTCATTCGTTATTCCTTCTGGGCTATCACTGAATTGTGATGGTTCGACATTGTACCTTTCAGTTTGCTCTATTTTCTTGGCACAAGCATATGGCATCCCGATGGATTTTGGCCAACAGTTGATTGTAATGGGGGTTCTTGTTGCAACTTCAAAAGGAATCGCCGCTGTTCCATCCGGTTCGCTAGTTGTCCTTTTAGCTACCGCCTCAGCAGTAGGGCTTCCTGCAGAAGGCGTCGCAATTATTGCAGGAATTGACCGTGTGCTGGATATGGCACGTACTGCTTGTAATACACCAGGACATGTTCTCGCTTGTATTGTCGTTTCGAAGTGGGAAAAAGAGTTCCGTCAGGGAGAATGGAAAGCTCAAACCGAACAGTCAAACATTCGGCAGGTGCCACCAACATTTTGATGATACGTTAAGCAAGCAAGGACCTGATATTCTCATCCCCATTGTTGAAAGTCATGAGTATGGGGTCTGAATAGTCATCTTGAAGATTTTTTTGAATGGTATAGAAATGGATCAGGAAAAAACGTCAGTGAAAGTTGAGAAATAACGTCTTCCTTATCTTAAAATCGGAACTGCCTTTTAAGGCAGTTCTTTCTTTTGGCCAAGCCATAACATGAGGATCACTTAGATTTCCAGATGGTTACTTAATGTTGCAAAGGCAGCTGTCTTTGGAAGTAATGCCCATTCTCAAAAGTCAAATTGATTACAACCTAGGAAGGACTTTTCTCGCGCCTAGGAAAAGCCAGGTACTAAGTACGAAAGGCATTGTCAGGGCTGGAAGTCCATAGGGTAAAAGCCAGGTAGCTACACTTGCCGTTAAGGGTACTGTCACACAAGCTGCGATGATTCCTGATATAGGCGCAAATCGATTATGGCCCTCTTTAAAAACTATAGATACGGCAATGCTGGTTAAAATCGCATTGTAGCCATAAAGCCCCAAGATAATTAAAGAGTGTTCCCCTCCAAGTACGAATGATATGAGTAATGCAAACGCATTACCTAAAATGGAAAAAAGGCCATATTTCCATCCGGCCCAAAATACGCCAATAAATAATAGAATGCCAGCTAAGGTACTATCCAGAAAAAAAATTTGCCCTATCCCATTAAAACTCCCTTCCAGCCAATTAACCTTTCCAGAGATATTTAAGGTCCAGTGTGATAAGTCTTGAGGAACTAGTCCCGGACTTAACTGGAAAGCCTTTAACTTGTAAGATGCAAGCAACATAAACCAAGTCAGAATGATAAAAGGGAATGTAAGGATGGGAATCCCCGTGTTTCTCATGAAATGCATCATTGCTGCGGAAAAGATTGCCGCTAAAGCAGCTCCAACTAAAGCGATGAACCACTGAGAGGGTCCAGTTAAAAACAATGTTAGTGCAATGCCTGTTAGCACGGAGTTATATCCGTATAAACCTGAATTCACAATGTTTTCATTAGCACCTCCCAGTTTTCCGATTAGCATTCCTATGATTGAGGAAGATAGAGTAATGATCCCTAAAGGATAAGAATAAATCGTGATCGCCATTAGGATAATGAAACCAGTAACAGCATTCTCAATCAATATGACTTGAGAGATTCCTTTCAGTGATGACTTCATTAAAGAAAGAAACATTCCATCGGTCAATGAAGTACGTTTGTCTTTTTGCATAATACTAACCCCTCAATTAAGATATTTAAAAAAATAGGTTCAGATACAATCATTTCATTTTCTGCAGTTTTAAAAAATATCCTCTGAAACAAAACATGTTAATCATGCATTAAGAGTTTAAGTACAGCAGAAGGACAATGTAAAAACCTAAACGAAAAATGTAGATAATCATTTTCCGAGTTTACCTTTTTTATAGGGGATTTTTGCAAGTCCTATTTTTCCGGAAAGAGTTCTCCCTCCTATGAATATAATCCTTTAGCTTTTCTTGAATTTCCTCCTTACAAAGTCCATTCACTTAACTTTAAATTCATAAAATTATATAT